>NZ_JBEOYR010000006.1:0-194315 GCF_040297165.1 Streptomyces sp. NPDC001851
GCCGGGCGCCCCCCCCCCTCCCCCCCCCCGCCCCCTCGGCCCACCCCAACCACCCCCCCCCCCCCCCCCCGCGCTACTCCGCCCCGGCCGGCCTGTGGCACACGGACGTCCGTGTGCCACAGGCCGGTTCTCTACGACCGATTTATAAGACTTTTTCAGGGAGTTGGCGGGATGGGACTGACCGCGAAGATCCGTACCCGGGACGGGTGGGCCGTGTCGCACGCGGTCGTCACGGTGACCGACATGACCGGTACGCAGGTGCTGCGGGCCGAGGCGGACGCCGAGGGAGCCGTACGGGATGCCACCGAGCTGGCGCCGGGGGCCTACACGGTGATCGTGACGGCCGTCGGGTACGCGCCCGCGGCCTCCTCCGCGATCGTCACCGGGAGCGGCCGGGCCGAGGCCGGCACGATCACCCTGGCCCGGCAGGGCGGCACCGAACTGCCGCCGCCCGGGCCCTGGACCATCGACCCGGTGCACTCCTCCGTCGCCGCGGTCGCCCAGCACCTGGGGATCTCCAGCGTGCACGGCCGGTTCACGGAGTTCGGCGGCACGATCGAGATCGCACCGGACGACGTCACCAAGTCCCGTGTGGAGGCGGTGATCAGGGCCGCGTCCATCGACACGGGCAACGGCATGCGCGACACGCACCTGAAGTCCGGGGACTTCCTCGACGTGGAGCGGCACCCCGAGATCACCTACCGCTCCACCGGGGTGACGGCCGTGGGTTCGGACCGCTGGACGGTCCACGGCGAGCTGTCCATGCACGGGGTCGTACGACCGGTGGACCTGGACCTGGCCTACCTCGGCACCGGCGCCGACCCGTGGGGCGGCACCCGCGCCGCGTTCCGCGCCACGGCCGAACTGCACCGCGAGGACTTCGCCATGAACTACAACCAGGTCCTGCAGGCGGGCATCGCGGCGATCGGCACGACGCTGAAGGTGGAGCTGGACATCCAGGCGGTGCAGGGAGACTCACTGCCCCAGGCGTAGGCACGACAGGGTCAGCCACAGGGGCGCCCCCTGCCCCTACGCTGCCCCCATGGCACCGAACATCGCGACCAACACCCGTGTATCGCTGGACGAGCTGCTGGACTTCGTACGCCCCCGGCACCGGGCCCTGCTGATCACCCGCCGCGCCGACGGCGGACCGCAGGCCTCGCCGCTGACCTGCGGGGTCGACGACGCGGGCCGGATCGTCGTGTCCACCTACCCCGAGCGCGCCAAGACCCGTAACGCCAAGCGGGACGCCCGGGTCAGCCTGGTCGTGCTGAGCGACGAGTGGAACGGGCCCTGGGTGCAGATCGACGGCACGGCCGAGGTCGTCGACGCCCCCGACTCGGTGGAACCGCTGGTCGAGTACTACCGCACCATCGCCGGTGAGCACCCTGACTGGGACGAGTACCGGGAAGCCATGGTCAAGCAGGGCAAGTCCGTCATCCGGGTGACGCCGGAGCGGTGGGGGCCGGTGGCCACCGGCGGGTTTCCGGCGCGGCTGGCGGCCGGCGAGGAGTAGTCAGCCGCGGTCGACCATCGCCTCGATGCCGGCGATCAGCAGGTCCAGGGCGAAGTCGAAGTCCCGGTCCATCATCTCGGCGACCGTGTCCCCGCCGCGGGCGTCCATGATCTCCTTGGACTCCTGGAGGACGTCCGCGGCCTGGGGATGCCGCTGGGCCTCGGTCATGGACTGCTGGAAGTAGTCGTCGGGGGACAGCCCGGAGTCCGCGATCCGTCCCAGGAACTGCACCTCCAGCGTGCCGTAGCCGTAGACGAACTGGAAGACGGCCGAGATGGCGCCCATCATGCGGTGCGCCGGCAGCCCGGTGCGCCGTACCACCCGCTGGACCGCGCGGGAGTACGCCAGCGCATTGGGGCCGATGTTGAGGTACTTGCCGGCCAGCGGCGACAGCCAGGGGTGACGCACCAGCAGTGCCCGGTACGCGTCGGCCAGCCCCCGCAGCTGGTCCCGCCAGTCCTCCGCCGTGTTCTCCGGGTCGGGCAGCGGCAGCTCGCCGAAGGCCGCGTCCAGGGCGAGTTCCAGCAGGTCGTCCTTGGTGTCGACGTACCAGTACAGGGACATCGCGGTGACGTTCAGCTCCGCGGCCAGCCGCCGCATGGAGAACTTCGCCAGCCCCTCGGCATCGAGCAGCCGCACGGACACCGAGGTGATCCGCTCCCGGTCGAGCCCCGAGGGCTGCCCCCCGCTCCGGCCGCCCCGGCGGGCCTGCCCCTCCAGCCAGACACTGGCTCGCGGAGACCGACCTGCTTCCTTCACCACCGGCGCACCTTTCTAGTTTCGGCCACTGGTCCAACTTAAGGGGCGGACACCTGCCCGGACCCCCGGGCCGTCAGGCGATCCTCCGCTCCGCCCGCTTCAGAAGCCCCGCGGCCACCAGCCCGCCCACCAGCACCGCGACAGCCCCGACCAGCTGACCGGCGCCGAGCCCGGCGGACAACGACTCCCCCGACGCCACGGAGGAGCTGAGCACGGCGCCCAGCACGGCGACACCGAGACCGTTGCCGAACTCGGCCAGCGTTCCGTTGATCCCGGCCCCCACCCCCGCCCGCTCCGGAGGAATCGCACTCATGATCGCGTGGGCCATCGCCGGGTTCGCGACGGCGCACCCCGCGCCGATCAGCAGCAGACCGAGCAGCGTCCCGCCGTAACCCCCGGCGTCCAGCTCCGCGATGGCCACGAGACCCGCCGCCATCAGCACCATTCCGAGCGCGATGGACACCGGCGTGCCCAGCCGGCCGGACCACTTCGCCGACAGACCGCTGAAATTGAGCAGCACCACGGTGAGCGCCAGCGGAGCGGTCCGCAGGCCCGCCTCCAGCGGTGCGTAGCCGAGGACGAACTGCAGATGCTGCGTCAGCAGGAAGAGCGCACCGCCGATCCCGAACATGAGCAGCACGGCCCCGGCGACCGCCCCCGTGAACCGCCGGTCCCGGAAGAAGTGCAGGTCGAGCATCGGGTCGGCGATCCTGCTCTCCCACCAGGCGAACAGGGACAGCACCAGGACCGCCACGGCCGCCGAACCGAGTACGTGCCGGGAGGCCCAGCCGTGGACGGGGCCGGAGATGATCGCGTACACGAGCGAGGCCATGCCGATGGTGGACAGGAGCGCGCCGAGCAGGTCGGGACGGTCCCCGCGAGGGTTCTTCGACTCCGGTACGAGGGCCGCCACCGCCACCAGGCCGAGTGCGGCGACCGGGACGTTGATCAGGAAGATCGCGCCCCACCAGAAGTGGTCGAGCAGGAATCCGCCGATGAGCGGACCGGCCGCGAAGCCCAGCGCGTTCACCGCACTCCAGATGCCGATCGCCTTCGGCTGCTCCTCGGGCGCGAAGATCTGCATCGCGACGGCCAGCGTGGTGGTCATCAGCAGGGCGCCACCGATGCCCATGCCGGCCCGCGCGGCGATCAGCTGGCCGGTGGAGCCGGCGAGTCCGGCCGTCAGCGAGCCGACGCCGAACAGGGCGAGCCCCGCCATGAGCATCTTCTTGCGGCCGTAGCGGTCGGCGGCGCTGCCCGCGGTGAGCAGCAGCCCGGACTGCACCAGGGAGTAGGCGCTGATCATCCACTGGATGTCGGAGGTGGCCGCGTGCAGCTCGCGGGTGAGCGAGGGGATGGCCACGTTCAGCACGGTGTTGTCGAGCAGCACGGTGAGCTGGGCGAGGCAGATGACACCGAGGATCAGCCAGCGCTTGGGGTGGCCCGGGGGTGCGGTGGACGGAGACATGTTGTACACCGTATAGACGGAGCTATACGGTGTACAACACGGTTTTCCGTCAGCTGCCCTTCCGCGTGAGGTCGTAGAAGGCGGCCCGGCCGACCGTGACCTTCTTGAAGTTGCTCTGTACCCACGAGCTGATCTGCGAGGACGTGCCGGAGCGGGAGCCGGGGCCCATGTCCCCGCCGGCGATGAAGTAGTGGATCCTTCCCTCCGCCACGTACTTCTTGAACTGCGCCGGCGTCGGGGACGGGTCGGTGCCGTTGAAGCCGCCGATCGCCATCACCGGGTCACCGGTGGCGAGCTGGTAGCCGGCCGCGTTCTGGGAACCGATGGACGCGGCGGCCCAGGTGTACTTCGAGGCGTCCTTCTCCAGCAGCCGCTTGGCGGCCGACGACACGTGCGCGCCGTTCAGCAGGCCGCCGAAGCCACCAGCGCCGCCCCCGCCGCCTTCGCCCATCCGGCCGCCGCCGGGGAAGCCACCGCCCGGGAATCCGCCGCCGTTCCGGCCCTGCCCGTTCTGGCCCTGACCGTTCTGGCCCTGACCGTTCTGGCCCTGGCGGCCGGGCGGGCCGCCGCCGAGGCCTCCGCCCGGGAATCCATGGCCGTTCTGGCCGTTCTGGCCCTTCTGACCCTTCTGACCCGGCATCCCGCCGCCGAAGCCGCCCCGCATGCCGCCGCCCAGGGGACCCCGGCCGCCGCCGAAGCCCATCCTGCTCGCGCCCGCCGGGCCCGCCGTCGGGATGGAGCCGGTGTGCGCGGAGTCCACCGTGCTGAGGGTGTACGCCGTCGGTCCGGCGAGCGCGGCCACCAGGCCCACGGCCACCGCCCCGAGGGCCGGCCGCCGGGAGATCCTCCCGGCGAAGACCAGGCCCAGCGCCGCCGTCAGACCGCCGATCAGCACCAGCCACTTCAGCCAGGGGAGGTAGGCGGGGGTGCGGTAGAGCAGGACGTAGCCCCAGGCCGCCGCGGCCACGACGGACGCGGCGAGGGTGATCGCCGCCCAGGTCTCCGCGCGCTTCTCCCACAGCAGCCCGGCCCCCATGCCGACGACGGCCGCGAGGTACGGCGCGAGGGCCACCGTGTAGTACTGGTGGAAGATGCCCGCCATGTAGCTGAACACCACCATGGTGACCAGCAGCGAGCCGCCCCACACCAGGAACGACGCCCGGGTGACGGACGTACGGCGCAGCCCGCGCGTCGCCCACAGGCCCGCGACCAGCAGGACCAGCGCGGCCGGGAGCAGCCAGGAGATCTGGCCGCCGACCTCGGAGCCGAACATCCGGTCCCAGCCGGTCCGGCCCCACTGCCCACCGCCCCTGCCGCCGCCACCGGGGACCACACTGCCGGTCTCGTCGCCGCTGAGCCGGCCGAATCCGTTGTAGCCGAAGGTCAGCTCCAGGAAGCTGTTGTGCTGCGAACCGCCGATGTAGGGCCGGGAGGAGGCCGGCCACAGCTCGACGACCGCCACCCACCAGCCGCCCGCGACGACGAGCGCGACGGTGGCCAGGCCCAGCTGGGCCAGGCGCCTGCGCAGCTTCACCGGGCCGCAGACGGCGTAGCCGAGCGCCAGCGGCGGCAGGATCAGGAAGGCCTGCAGGGTCTTGGCGAGGAAGGCGAGGCCGATCGCGGCGCCGGCCCGCACCAGCCACCCGGTCCGGCCGTCCTCCACCGCCCGTACGACGAAGTAGCAGGCCAGTGACATCAGGAGGGCCAGCATCGCGTCCGGGTTGTTGAACCGGAACATCAGCGCGGCGACCGGGGTGAGCGCGAGCACCGCGCCCGCGATCAGACCGGCCACCGGGCTGAACCGGCGCCGTACGGCCGCGTACACGACCGCCACCGTGCCGACGCCCATGAGGACCTGGGGTGTGAGGATCGCCCATGAGTTCAGGCCGAAGATCCGGACCGACAGCTCCATCGGCCACAGGAACGCCGACGGCTTGTCGACGGTGATGGCGTTGCCCGCGTCCAGCGAGCCGAAGAAGAACGCCTTCCAGGACCTGCTGCCGGCCTGTACGGCCGCCGAGTAGAAGGAGTTGGCGTAGCCGGAGGCGCCGAGGCCGTACAGGTCGAGCAGGAGGGTGGCGGCCAGCAGGCCGAGGAGGGCCGGGCGCGCCCAGCCCGGGTCCTCGGGCCGGCCGCGCCACAGTCTGCGCAGGACGGGCTCGCGGGGCGTGCGCGGCTGAGGCGTCCGCGGGGGAACCGTGGGAGGCGGCCCCCACCCGGTCGTACCGCTCCGCTGGTGGGTGGTCATCGAGGGTCCCCCGGGTGGGTGTCGGCGGTGGTCGGGTACGACGTCCGGTACGGCACCGCCCGCTGGGGCAGCGGTGCGCGGCTGTCGGTCGGTGAGGGCTGGACCGGGGTGGCGGTCATCGTGGGGGCGGCGTCGGACTCGCCGCGGTCCGGGAAGACCCAGGCGCGGAAGAGCAGGAACCGCAGCACGGTCGCGGCGAGGTTGGCGGCGACGAGCACCGCCAGTTCCGTGGAGTGCGCCGGGCTGTCACCGGCCGCGTCGAGGGCGGCCAGCGAGCCGCTGGTCAGGGCGAGGCCGATACCGAAGACGACCAGGCCCTGCGCCTGGTGCCGTACGGCGCCGCCCCGGCCGCGCACCCCGAAGGTGAGCCGGCGGTTGGCGGCCGTGTTGGCGATCGCCGAGACCAGCAGCGCGAGGGCGTTGGCGGTCTGGGAGCCGGAGAACTGCCGGAAGACGCTGTAGAGGAGGAGGTAGAAGAGGGTGGACAGGCCGCCCACGACGCAGAACCCGACGAGCTGGCGGGCAAGTCCCCTGGGGACTCCGGCCAGTTCGCGGTCGCGCGGGTCGTCACCGAAGGGCCGGGCGAGCCGGTCCAGCGGCAGCGAACCGCCGGCCAGTGCCCTGCCGACCCGCCAGACGCCCCTGAGGTCCTCGGCCGCGGTCCTCACGATGTGCACCGTGGAGTCGGGGTCGTCGACCCAGTCGACCGGCACCTCGTGGATCCTGAGCCCCGCCCGCTCGGCGAGCACCAGCATCTCGGTGTCGAAGAACCAGCCGGTGTCCTCCACCAGCGGCAGCAGCACCTGGGCCACGTCCCGCCGGATGGCCTTGAAGCCGCACTGCGCGTCCGAGAAGCGGGCCTGCAGGGAGCCGCGCAGGATCAGGTTGTAGGCGCGGCTGATGAACTCCCGCTTCGGGCCGCGTACGACCCGGGAGGCGCGGGTCAGGCGGGAGCCGATCGCGAGGTCCGAGTGGCCGGAGATCAGCGGTGCCACCAGCGGCAGCAGGGCGTTGAGGTCGGTGGACAGGTCGACGTCCATGTAGGCGAGGACCGGTGCGTTCGAGGCCGACCACACGGTCCGCAGGGCCCGCCCCCGGCCCTTGTGCTCCAGACGGAAGCCGGCGACCTCGGGGATCTCCGCCGCCAGCCGCGCCGCCACCAGCGGGGTGGTGTCCGTGGACGCGTTGTCCGCGATCGTGATGCAGAAGGCGTACGGGAAGGTGCGCGTGAGGTGTTCGTGCAGTCTGCGGACGCACGGCCGGAGGTCCTTCTCCTCGTTGTGGACGGGGATCACTACGTCCAGGACAGGCGTTCCGGCGTCTGCGGCCGGGAGGTGCTCCCGCGCCGGCAGGGTGCCGGGAGAAGAGTCGGTTCGCATGGGGCCGACTCTCGTCAGGCCCCCTGTTCCACCCGTGTGGTGGCGCTGTGCCGTGCCTGTGAGTGCTGTCGCCGGCTCGGCTGCGGCTGTCGCTGCGGCTGCGGCTGCGGCTGCGGGGCGAGCGCGGGCAGATGCACCGTGAACACGGTCCGTCCGGGCACGCTGTCCACGGTCACGGCACCGCCGTGCGCGGCGGCGACGGCCTGCACGATGGCGAGCCCGAGTCCGGTGGACCCCGTCGCCCGGGACCGCGCGGAGTCCCCTCGGGCGAACCGCTCGAAGACATGCGGCAGCAGGTCCGGCGGAATGCCCTGCCCGTCGTCCTCGACGGCCACGCACATCCATGGCCCGCGCCGCCGCACGCGCGCGGTGACGGTCGTACCGGGCGGGGTGTGCTTGCGGGCGTTGCCCAGCAGGTTGACCAGCACCTGCTGGATGCGGGCGGCGTCCGCGGACACGAGCGCGGGCTCGGACGGCAGGTCGAGCCGCCAGTTGTGGTCCAGGCCGGCCGCGCGGGAGTCGCTGACGGTGTCCACGACGAGCGGGATGAGATCGGTCTGCTCGAACTGCAGCGGCCGGCCGGCGTCCAGCCGGGCGAGCAGCAGCAGATCCTCGACGAGGAGGGTCATCCGCCCGGCCTCGGACTCGATCCGCCCGAGCGCGTGCCGCGTGTCCGGCCCCACCTGCTCGCGCCCGCGCCGGGTCAGCTCGGCGTACCCCCGGATGGAGGCGAGGGGGGTGCGCAGCTCATGGCTGGCGTCGGCGACGAACTGCCGTACCCGCGTCTCGCTCTGCTGCCGGGCGTGCAGCGCACCGTGCACATGGTCGAGCATCCGGTTGAGCGCGGCGCCGACCTGGCCGACCTCGGTGTGCGGGTCGCACTCGGACTCCGGGACCCGCTCGCTGAGGTTCACCTCGCCGGTGTGCAGGGGGAGTTCGGAGACCCGGGTGGCGGTGGCGGCCACCCGGCGCAGGGGGCGGGTGGCGACACCGACGAGTACGTGTCCGGCGAGACCGGCGGCGACGAGACCGGCGGCGGTGACGCTCACCTCGACGAGGATCAGGGTGTCGATCGTGTTGTTGACCGTCTCGGTCGGCAGGGCGACGTAGTAGGTGCCCTCGGCTCCGGTGACGTACCGCACGAGGTACTCGCCCAGGCCCGGGATGCCGACGGTGTGCGTGCCTTTCGTGTGGGGCACCCTGTTGAGGGCGTCGATGCGCTCGTCGCCGAGGGGGACGGCATCGTTCCGCTGGTAGGGGCCGTTCTCGGTGGAGGCCTTCCTGGCGAAGACCGCCCGGGTGACCCTGCCGTCGGCACCGACCTCGGCGGCGATGGTCTTCGGCTGCGTCGGTCCCTTGACGAAGACCGTCAGCCGGTCCGTCAGCCCCGGGTCGTGCATGCCGCCGGGCCGCATGGGCCCCGACAGGCGCTTGCCGGCCTCCGCCACCTGCCCGTCCAGCTGGTCGTACAGATGAGTCCGCAGCGCCAGGGTCGTCACCGTCCCGATCACCGCACACACGACGGCGATCAGCACCACGGAAGCGACGACGAGCCGCGCCCGCAGGGTCCGCGGCTGTCCCGCCCGGCCTGTCCGCGGACGCGTCCGTCGTCGCCCGCTCATGACACGGCGGGCTTGATCAGGTAACCGGCTCCGCGCCGCGTGTGGATCATCGGCTCACGGCCCGCGTCGATCTTCCGCCGCAGGTAGGAGATGTACAGCTCGACGACGTTGGCCTGGCCGCCGAAGTCGTACGACCAGACCCTGTCGAGTATCTGGGCCTTGCTGAGCACACGCCGCGGGTTGCGCATGAGGAAGCGCAGCAGCTCGAACTCGGTGGCGGTGAGGTGGATGTTCTCCCCGGCCCGCGACACCTCGTGGCTGTCCTCGTCGAGCGTCAGGTCACCGACGACGAGCACGGAGTCCGTCCGCCGGTCGGCGGCCCCGGACCGCCGGATGAGCCCGCGCAGCCGGGCCACGACCTCCTCCAGGCTGAACGGCTTGGTGACGTAGTCGTCGCCGCCGGCGGTGAGCCCGGCGATACGGTCCTCGACGGCGTCCTTGGCGGTCAGGAACAGGACCGGCACGTCCGGCAGTTCACGCCGCAGCCGCCCCAGCACGGTGAGCCCGTCCATGTCGGGCAGCATCATGTCCAGTACGACGGCGTCGGGCCGGAACTCACGGGCGGTCTGCACGGCTCCCTGCCCGTCCCCCGCGCTCCTGATCTGCCAGCCCTCGTAACGAAGGGCCATGCTCAGCAGTTCGGTGATCGACAGCTCGTCGTCCACCACCAGCACGCGGACGGGGCTCCCGTCCGGCCTCAGCAGTTCGGTGCGCCCCCGGGGCGAGGTCGTGGTCATGGTGGACACCTTGTCGGGGTCCTCTGAGAAGACGCTTTCCGATGTCTGTGATTTCCCTGAGAAACACACAGGTGTCTCTCAGGAAGCACCTGGGAAGCGCTCACTCCCGCGCGAAGACGTGCGCGTGCTCGACCCTGGCGACATGGATCGCGTACCGCTCGAACCAGCGCTCCCGGCCGCGTCGCTTGGCCGCGAGGTGCGCCGGGTGGTCCCGCCACCGCTCGATCCCGGCGAGGTCCCGGAAGTAGGCGACGGAGACCGCGAGTCCGCCGGGGGTGCGGGCGGCGTCCTCGCCGAGGAAGCCGGGGACTTCGCGGACGAGGCGGGAGAGGTGTTCGGCGGTGCGCTGGTATCCGTCGGGGTCGGTGTCGGTGGGGACGGAGGTGAAGACGACGGCGTAGTAAGGGGGTTCGGGAAGGCAGGCGGGTGATGCAGGGGCGTCCGTTTGATCGCTCATGTCAACCACGTTCGCCCAGGGGCGCCTTCGGGGCCATGGCCCTTACCGAAAGGGATCCGTACGGGATCGAAGTCTTTGCCCTGGCCCCCGGGACGCTCAGAACAGGCCCTCCGGCGGCTGTGTGAACTCCCGCACCGGGAAGGCGCATTCGGCGCCGGTCCCCGAAGCCGTCGGGGGCACCAGTTCCCAGCCGGTCATGAGCCGGGTGTCCAGGACGACGACCCCGCGCCGGTCTCCGGCGACCGCCAGATGCAGATCGGGCCCGGCGGCAGCGACCAGCTCACCGCTCACACCGCCACCCGGGACGAGTTCCACCACTTCCCCGAGAGCGGCCGGAGCACCGGCGAGACCGAACATGCCCGCGTGGTCGACCACTTCACAGGGCTCCGGCCGCAGCGACTCGGGCCAGCCACTGAGCGCCCCGGCCCGCGCGTGCAGCTCCCGCACCTCCCCCGCACGCTGCGCCGCGGTCTCCGGCAGCGCCGACCGCACCGCACGCTTCCCGGCGTACGGAATCCGGTCCGGTACCCGGAGCGCGGCCCGCAGCAGCTCCTCCGTGCGCCGGGCGGCCATCAGCGGTCCGGTGCCCAGCCAGCTGAAACAGACGGCACCCTGCTCCAGCAGCCGGGCCGGGCCCCGCTCGACCGCGGTGATCCCCACCTTGACCATCCCGGGACCGAACCACGCCAGATACACCCGGTACGGCCGCGGATCACCGGCGATCGTGTCGGCGGCCACGGAGTGCGCCCGGTCCAGCCGCGCGCACTCCTCGCACCGGGCCCCCGTACTCCGCCCCGGCACCACGGCACGCACCGGGCAGGCGTGCCCGCGCGCCCCGACGCACCGCCGCGTCGAGCCCGCCGCCACGGCGAACGCGACCCGCTTCCCCCGGGGCAGGGCACTGCGCCGCCCGCCGTCCCACATGAGCACGGGGCCGTCCGGTGTCCAGCGCAGTCCCGCGCATGTCCATACGTGTGCCATCACTCGTGAGCGTAGAGGCCGGGTCGGACAGTGCCCCGGGGGCGGCCCGGGAGGGGGCGGGGCGCGGGCGGGGAGGCGCATGACGAAGGCCCCGGATCGCTCCGGGGCCTTCAGTCTCACTCAGCGGTGATCAGCGGATCCCGTGGATCAGCGGACGTCGACGTAGTCGTAGGCGTCGGCGACGGACGAGTTGCCGTTGCCCGCGTAGTGGAAGCGCCACGTGCCGTCCGCGGAGGCGGTGACCGTGGTCTTCGCGTAACCGCTGGAGGAGGTCGTCACGGTCTTGACGGTGCTGTAGGTGCTGGTGCCCGCCTTCTTGAACTGCAGCTGGACGGGCTGGCTGCCGTAGCCGTAGTACTTCAGGTAGCTCCAGCTGGCGCGGTTCAGGGTGCCGGAGACGGTGATGGTCCTGCCCTTGGCGACGGGCTCGGGGCCGGCGTTGAAGCCGCTGAAGCTGCTGGCGCGCTTGACCCAGTGGTTCTTGTAGAAGTCGTCCTCCATGGCGTCCCCGTCGTTGGCGGACGCGTAGACGGTGACGTTCCACTTGCCGTTCAGCTCGCTGCGCCACAGCCCGTCGGCCTCGCCGGGCTTGGCCGTGATGGTGAACTTGCAGGTGGCGGCGGACGCGCTCCAGTAGTCGCAGCTCTCGGCGCCGTCCTGGTTCCAGAGGAAGCCGTCGACGTCGCCGGACTCCAGGCTGGTGCCGTGCCACAGGGCGACGTCCACGTCGTGCTGCCCCTGCAGGATGCCCGAGGGGTCGGTCACCGTCACATAGACGTTGAACGACTTCGGCGACAGGCCGACGACGACGTCCTTGTCGGCGTTGACGGTGACCTTGGTGACCTGGATGTCACCGTCCTCCCCGGTGGCGGGCGACGCGGCGACGGACTGCTGCTTGCTCGGCGCCTGGTGGGCGCTCTTGAACTGCTCGGCCTTGGCGGCAGCCGGGTTCCCCTCGGCGTGCGCGGCCGGTACGGCCAGGGCGGTCATGGCCGCGGCACCGGAGAGGGCCGCGGCGGCCAGGCTGGCACGAATGCGCATGTTGTTCCCCAAGTGAGGAATGGGGCCTCAGCGAGGTGGGGGACTCGCGGGCCCGACGGTTCTGAGGAGTCTGGCGACTCGTACCGGAGACCCACGGGAACTGCGAACGGTTGCATGAAAGATGAACCTTTTTTCGACCGGGTTCACCGCCCAGGCCGCCCACCGTCGACGAGCTGGGCGCCCGCACTCGGTCAGCGGCCTGTTCATCACACCGATCGGTCACACACATGACCCCGGAGAGGTCCGGCTGTGGCGGGGGGACTTCCGCACCAGCAACAAGCAGGACATGTGGGAGTTCCTGGCCGCCGACGAGGAAGGACTGTGGCGGATCAAGAACGGGCGGGACGATCTGTACCTGACGGTCAGGGACAAGCACCCGAAGGCCGTCGTCTACCAGGATCGCTGGAACGGCAGTCACAAGGGGCAGCTCTGGCGGATGGTCCAGGCCGACCCCGCTCAGGCCGATGTGGTCATCGCTTCGGCGCTGGACGAACGACTGGTGATCTCGCCGGTCGAGGGCTGCCATGGGGCGGAGACCACCCTGGAGGTCGACCAGGTCGGACCCTACTCGGACCAGTTCTGGCGCTGGCGCAGCCCGCGCGGCTGACCTCAGCGGCGGGCTGGGACCACCCGGCCGGACGCCTTCGGCGGACGACGGCCCTGCCAGGACACGTTCCTGGCGGGGTCGTCGTCCGCGCGCTCACGGCGCTTTGGAGCAGAGCGAGACGCACGGGCCCGGCTTGATCCTCACGTCGCGTGAGGATGGAGGGTGGGGTGCATGAGCGACTACTACAACGCGTTCGAGATGAGTCCCGTGCCCGCTCCCGGCCCGGACGCGGTTCCGCCGGAGCCGTTCCGCGGCATCTACGGAATGCCCGCGTTCGTGACAATCCCCACGAGCGATCTGGCGGCGTCGGTGGACTTCTGGATCCGCGGGCTCGGGTTCTTCGAGCTGTTCAGCATCCCCGGCAGGCTCGTGCATCTGCGCCGGTGGGCGTTCCAGGACGTACTCCTCGTCACGGCGCCGGACGTTCCGGAGCAGGCACCCGCGATGAGCGTCAGTTTCGCGTGCGTGCTCAGCCAGGTCGACTCCCTGGTCGAGGCCTGCCGCGCGGTGCGCCCGCACTCGGTCGACGGTCCACGGGACACCCCCTGGAACACCCGTGATGTGGCGGTGACCACCCCCGAGAACGCACGGATCGTCTTCACCGCGGCGAAGCCCTTTGATCCGGCCAGCCAGGAGGCGAGGAACCTCGAAGCCATCGGCATCACGCCACCGGGCGCCGGCCGCGGCGACCACGAGAACTGAAGCTCTCCGGGGCCTCTCGCGTTTCAGTTCTTCAGGTCAAGGACGATCAGGTGCATGCTGTCCGTGCCGGCGTAGGTGACGAACACGCCCGCCCCCTTGGCGATGGCGTTCGGGGTAATGGTCGCTCCCGCCAGGGGCTTGGCGGCGCCCGTGGTGACGGACACGGAGACCGGAGTCCTCGGCGTGTCCTCGCCGGCAAGACCGTAGGCGGTACCGTCGTCGCCGACAGCCGCGAGGGTGATCTTCCTGGCGCCCTCACCCCTGTCGGTGCACGCGCCCTTCCCCGTCTTCAGGTCGAAGACAATGCCGCCCTTGACCAGATAGCGGCCGTTGGGGGACAGGGCCGGCCGCACCTCCGCGAGGTTGTTCGGGCTCGGAGCGTCCGCGCCGTACTCGGTCTCCTTGGTTCGGCACGGGGCGGTGGCCTGGACGGCGCCGGTCGCGAGGTCGTGGACGGCGGAGACGTCGTCCGCCCCCTTGAGCCAGTTGGCGATCACGTGGTTGCCGGCGGCACCGACGATGCGGCCGTTCGGCGTCTCGTCCGTGCCGAAGCCCACGTTCTCTTCCTTGCGGACGGCTTCGACGCCGGGCGGAGCCACCTTCGTACTCTGCCAGCCGCCGTCGGCGCCGAAACCGCCGTCACCCCCGACGCCCTCTTCGCCGTTGGTCACGAGGCCCGTCGGGCCCTGGAACGACATGCGGTAGTCGGGGTCGACCGCCTTCCCGTTCAGCGTCACCTTCGCGTTGCCGGTGTCGGTGACCTTGCCGTCGGGAGACACCAGGATGCTGTCGCCGCCGTACGAGGTGACGACCAGGCCCCCGGGCCCGGGGAAGACGCCGGGCCGGTCGAACTCGCCGTCC
Organism: Streptomyces sp. NPDC001851; assembly: GCF_040297165.1. Classification (NCBI taxonomy): domain Bacteria; kingdom Bacillati; phylum Actinomycetota; class Actinomycetes; order Kitasatosporales; family Streptomycetaceae; genus Streptomyces; species Streptomyces sp. NPDC001851. The sequence goes on from NZ_JBEOYR010000006.1 coordinate 14,379, forward strand.
GGCGCCTCGGCGTTCCCCGCGCCTACCGGGGAAACACTCTTCCCGGAGGCGTCGGCGGGATAGAAGGCCACGGAGATGACCTCCTTGTACTCGTGGAGCTCGTCCTTGCGGGCCTCACCGCGCGCCCACACTGCGAAGTAGTCGCGCTGTGCACCAGGGATCAAGGCGATCTGCGGGACCGCCGGCGCGCCGGACTGCTCGTCGCCCTGCTCCTTGGCGGGCTCGGGGCCCTTCCACGGCTTGCTCGTGAACAGCACCTTGCCGGACGACGCCTCCCGGACGTTGAGGACATAGCCCTGCGCGGTCTTGTCGAGGTAGGCGACGGAATCACCCTTCCCCGAAACCGCATAGGGCAAGGGCTGCCCCTGAGGAAGCCAGTCCGCCCGGACCTCCCAGCCCTTGGCGCTGTCGAAGGCGGCCGGCACAGTGATCCTGCTCTTCAGCGGGGCGCCGCTCGTACCTCCGGTGCCGCCCCCCTGCGCACTCTCGCCGCCGGTGGCGCCACCGTCGGATTCGCAGCCCGACAGGATGCCCACGAGCGCACCCGCCAGCAGCACGGACGTCGCCGCCTTGCCGATCCTCATCCTCAGCCTCTTCGGATTCATGGGGCGATGAGGCGAAGTGCCATCTCCCCCGGTGGATGGTCTTCAAACGATCAAGCGAAGGGGGAGATTAGCAGCCGTGTGCGGTGCTGAAGACTCCGTTCGGAGCCAAGCGGTCTGAAAGCCAGAGGCCCCGTGGATGACTCCACGGGGCCTCTGAACTGTTGTGCACTCGGCAGGATTGGCCGTGATCAACGGTCTCTGTGTGCCGTCGTTGCCGTCAGGGTCGCCGTCAACTCCCAACGGTGCACCGGCTAGCGCTGCCTCGCAGGGTGCGCAGTACCGCAGGCCCAGCCCGGCTGAGAGTCACAACTTTCTCTACGGGGTCAAGCCCCGGCTGCGCTCCGCTCCGCCGGGCGATAGGGCCGGTGGCCATGAGTCGATCACCGTGTACGCGACGGTCAGAACAGTGCCTCCGGCGGGGAATCGGCCGGCACCGGGATGGAGGGGGCGCCGTCGCCGACCGCGGGTCCGTCGTGGCGGATGCCGGGGGCTCCCATCCCGCGCACCATCGACCCAGGCAGAGCCGAGCAGACGCGGCCCCCTGGCGTACGGGATGGGAGCCGGGTGAGTCGTGGGCTGAGGCCACGCGTCTAACAGACCTCCGCTACCAAGTCTTGGGCCTGAAGTACCGCTTGTTTCGCTTCCAGCCATGCCTCAGTCGCGGATCGGACCCGCTCTTCTGCCTGCTGTACTTTTTCTGGGTCCGGATGTTGTTGCTCCGTCAGCTCATCAAGCTGTTTCTGGGCATCGTCCATCCGTCGTCGAGTCCGGTTGACTTCGTCTTGAGCCTTCTTGAGGGCCGCCTTTGCGTCTGTGCAGGGGTTATGCGCAGCCTCTTGGACCATCTCCAGCCTCCCTCTGAGCAGTCTGGCATCCCTTGCAGGGTGCACTCTTAGTATTTGACTCGCTCGACAGTTGCATCCGTGTGGGTGAACACTCACAGGATCGACGATCGGCCTTACGTGCCACTCTCGTGCCAGACCGGGCGGGGAGCAGCGGGGAATCACGGTGCCCAAGAGGCCAAACACCCGCAACCGGCCCAAGGTCGGAAATTTGCAGGTCAGCGGCTCGGCCGCCCAACCCTGACCGGTGACCGTCGCCTTGATAGAGGGGCCTGGTCGAGAAGTTCGACATGGCCGGTCGCATGGATCGCCTAGGTCCTAGCGGCAGTGGGCCCGGTCACTCTCCACCACCAACGGTGGATTCGAGATATCAACGAGTAGTAGCCCAATATTCGACTCAAAGTTATTCTCCTCGGCGAGGCACTAAAGAGCAGCTCGGAGCGATTCACTCCACTATGGATCCGTCCGCAGAGCCAACCAATTTGTATGGCCAGCTCCTCGAAGTAGATAAATCCGGTGCTGACTGAGTACCTTTCCTCATCCCACCTTCGGATCTGTTGAAGGTAGGCACGAACGCCTTCATTCTCCCAAGACCGAAGCGCGGCATACCCTATGGTGGTCGGCATAATGTCGGCGATCTTGATCACCGCGCGGCACCAGTTGTGACCTACCGCATTGAAGTAATCCAGGTACTGAATCAGGTCTAACTCTTTATCGGTGCCAAGGATGCTTTCGTCGTAGCGGAATCTATCGTGGTCTATATCCATGAAAATAGACGTCAGCGCCTGACTGTCATAAAAGTCGTTCGTGTAATTTCTGATAAACTCGGCCCTTTGTGTGAGGCGAGACGCTCTACTGCTTAACACCCATGTGGCGACAGTGATACCAGCTGCCACAATTGCCACAGTCACTTCAGCTTGCACAGCTCGGCCTCCTGGGGCTAGAAAACCGTCCCTGCTTGCCAAAGTAGCCGAGCCTGCTGATGTAAGCAGCCAGAATTCCAGAGACCCGGTAGGGCAACGCATTGCCATGGCTGCGAGACCTTTCCTGAACCCCAACCGCACCAGATTGAGCAGGGAACGGCGGGAGTCACCGTGGCAGCAACTGAGGCCCGGCAAGGCAGTAGATCGGCCGTACGCCCAGGTGGGGCCCGAAGCGCTTCAGTGTGCGCCCGCGGGCATCTGGCAGATCCAGCGTGCGCCTTCCCCGCCGGGGGGGAACGACGACCAAGACAGGAGGCTCGTGTCAGCGAAAGGTAGTGACAGGCACCTTCCGATGCCCGGTTCATCAGGGCCTGTGGTCCGCGTACGGTGTGGCCCAGCATAAAGAGAAGGAAGCAAAGGAGAAGAAGCGCAAGATCCGCAAGAAGCGCTAGCCCCGGCTGACATCCAGGGTGTCGCAGTTCAATCAGCCGAGATAGGGCCGATCACGGTGCTCCAAGAAGTGACGGATCCTGAGTCGCTGCGTGTGGTGCATCGGCAGTTGATCGATCTCTTCTGGCTGGACGAAGCACAGCTCCGTGGATTCCTCCGAGATCGCGAGCCGGCCACCCATCACCCGGGCAGTGAAGCAGACGTTGAACTGCCTGCGCACCTCACCGTCCGAATAGGCGATGACGTGGCGCGGGTCGGTGTAGGTGCCCACAAGCCCGGTGATCTCTACGTCCAGACCGGTTTCTTCCTTCACCTCGCGGACGGCCGTTCCCGGGAGTGAGTCGGACATCTCCATGCCGCCACCTGGCAGCGCCCAGAGATCGTTATCCCGTCGGCGCTGAAGGAGAATGCGCCCTTCGTCGTCGGTGACCACGGCGGACGCTGCGACCACCAGGCTGTTCGGCTCCGGTGCCGCTGGGTCGTCGTAGTACTCGGTTCGTGCCATGGTCACCCTTCTCGTACCGGTGTCGCGGTTCCCCACACCGCGTCGAAGCTGCTGGCGTAGGTGTCGAACATGCCGCCCTTTCCGCTTCGCCGGAGATGCCACACGGGAGCACCGTAGGCGTTCACGCCCCAGACATGGGCATTGACCAGTGCCTGGTCATCCGCACGATAGATCGAGTTGTAGAGCGTGGTGGCATGGGTCCGCACCTCGATGCCAGGTACCCCGGCAAGGGGGCGGTAGTGCATGACGGCGAGTCGGCAACGAGACTCGATACCGTGACCGAACCTCTCCTCCTCGCCGCGCTGTTGGACATTCGTGCTGTCGGGATCGCCGATCGCGATGCGGACCGCACACCCGTCATCCGCTCGCTCTCGCAGTAGGTCATTGAGCCGCGGGTATGCCTCGTGCAGGAAGACGGCTGCATACACCAACACGTCGATCCGCTCGCGGGCCTGGGTCAACATGTCCACGAAGGTGGACACGGGGATGTCCGCTCGCTGGTCATAGAGGGCCACAAGTTCCGGACTGACAGCGCGGGCAGGGCGTGCCTGCCGGAGCGCGGGCCATAGAGCGTGCACGTCTTCTCCTAGTATTTCCGCTGCCAGCATGGCCGTGGCACGGCGCGGCGTACGCCCCAGATTGACCCATCGCTCAACGGACTTGGGGTCGACTTCGAGCTTGTCCGCAAGGGCGGCGTACGTCCAGCCGCCGGCCGCCATGGCAGCACGTAACCTCTCGTTCGGCATCCCAATCTCTCCTAATACCCCGGGACGGCACTAGGGACGTTCTACCCGACGCGGGACGTCCCGAAGTGGGGTTTGTCGGAGGTTCCGACGTCCTGATGAGCGGCAGGATGCTCGTCTGCATGGCGAGCAACCAGCAGACCAGACCAGGCATCGGCGAACTGGCGAAGGACACCGCCAGTGGACGAATCGGCGTCGTCATGGGCGAGGTCGGCGCCAGGGTGCAGATAAGGCCCGTCGGCGGCGGCGTCGAGTGGGACGCCCTGCCGGACAACGTGGTCGCGCTGACCGCGCGGGAGGAACTGAGAGCCCGCCTGGCCATCAAGAACGGCAACAGCCGGGACGGACTGTGATGGGCGCCATCGGCCGGTACGCAGGGGTTCTCTTCATCATCATGATCAGCGGGTCCTGTGGCCTGGTGATCGGCATGGCCCTCGGTATCAGCCGGTAGACCGGCCGCCCCGAACAGGGGTGCCACCTTCCTTGGCTCCCCCTTCCCCGCTCGGGGCGCCCTTCCAAGCCCTCCGGTGGTCCGTGGTCCACGCCTCGGCGACCGATGTGGGCGCAAGTGCCAGAGCACAGCGACACTCAAGGAGTATTCGCATGACAGCAACGGCCAACGACCAGAAGACCGGCCGCGCGGTGGCTGGTGAGGAGCTGTTCGACAGCCTCGCCCACTTCGTGGTCACCCACAACGGCCAGTCCCGCGAGCGGGCCGAACGGATCGCGGACCAGGCGGTGGCCTTCGTGGTCACCGCAGCGACCGCCACCGTGCCCATGGTCCCGTCGGACGACGTGGACCTCGGCCTGCACGCCCTCATCCTGCACACCAAGGAGTACGCCGACCTCTGCGAACGGTTCGCGGGCCGCTTCCTCCACCACAACCCCAAGCCGGGCGGAGGGCCCCGTGACCCGAAGAAGGTCGCCGCCTCCGCGCACGCGATGAAGGCGGCCGGGTTCATGGTCTTCGACGACCTGTGGACCGTGGGCGGCACGAACCTCGCGCAGTGCGACTCGGACTGCGGCCGGCCCTACGGTCAGGCGTAGCGACACGACACCAGCGACGCGGCCGACTTCGACATGCGGTCGGCCGCGTCGCCCGGAAGGAGAACAGACGTTGTCCGGGACACCCCCTGAACTGCCGATCGTCGTGCTCGACGCACTCATGCCCACCACTCAGCGCCTGATACTCAATCGCAGGGGCTCCATGGTCTGGGAGGTCGAGAGCCATCGAGGCCACTACGCCGTGAAGATCGGTTACCCCATCGAGGCAACGGCCGAATGGTCTGCCCAGCCCTGGACGGCGCTCGCACCCGCACGCGAAGGCGCCGTGCTGCACCGCCTCGGCTTCCATGACTTCGCGTACGGCGAATGGGACGGTGGTACCTGGAACTTCCAGCCGTGGCGGGAAGGACCGGACCTCTACCGGCTGTGGGAGCACTGCCGGACGCCGGACTCACGCGTGGAACCGCACACCAGCGTGGCGCTGGGCTGCGTGGAGGCGCTGGCCGAACTGCACGCCCAGGGCTGGGCTCACGGTGACGTGCAGCCCGCGCACTTCATCATCGGCCCGGATCGCACGCACCTCATCGACCTGGCCCTGGCGCGCGGCGGCCACGTACCCGAGGGGTACGACTTCCCGTTCCGCGGCTGCCTCGTCCACTACGAAGCCCCGGAGATCGCGCGCAGCGTGCTCGCGACCGGAGAGGCAGAGCCCACTCAGGAAGCCGACATCTACGGGCTCGGCGCGTCACTGCTCATCTCCGCCACAGGCTGGCGGGCCGTCGAGTACCCCGATGACGCACCGCGCCCCGTGCAGCGAAGGGCCGTGGCAGACGGCAAGCGTCGGCCCGTCAAGGTGCGTGGCGAACTGGGCGAGCTGATCGAGGCCATGCTCAGCCATGCTCCGGAAGACAGGCCGACGATCTATGAGGTCGGCAAGGCCCTCAGCTGATCCCGAAGCGCCGGCGCTCCCCGACGACGCATCCCACACCGAAGACCAACCACACAAAGACCGGACCACCCCTCAGCCTGGACAGCATTCCGGGTGCTGCAAGAAGCTTCCCTCTGATCGGACCGTGCGCTTCCTGCTCGTGATCCTGCGGGCCGCCCTCCAGCACGCCGTACGGGAAGACGAGCTGCCGCGCAACGTCGCCCGGAACGTGGAGCTGAGCATGGGAACGAAGCGCGAGATCGAACCGCTCACCGCCAAGGAAGGGCGTCAGCTCCTGGCGGCGGCCCGTGACAACCGGCTGTGGGCCGTCTACGAGGTGGCGGTCCGCGTCGGACTGCGTCGGGGTGAGCTGCTGGGGCTGCGCTGGTCGGACGTGGATCTTCACGAAGGTGTCCTCACCGTACGGCAGGCCCTACAGCGGGTCGGCGGCGAACTGCTGATCGTCGCGCCGAAGACTCAGCGCTCGGCCCGCCGCGTGGCCCTGCCAGCCGAGTGCGTGACCGCGCTCCGTGCCCAGCGCGCCCAGCAGATGGCCGACCGGAAGGCCGCCGGTAACAACTGGACGGGCACCGGTCAGGGTCTCGTCTTCACCACGAAGAACGGGACCCCCATCGAGCCGCGCAACCTGAACCGGTCCTTCGAGACGCTGTGCGTCCGCGCGGGAGTCCGTAAGGTCCGCTTCCATGACCTGCGCCACACCTGCGCGTCCCTGCTCCACGAACAGGGCGCAGACGCTCGGATGATCATGGAAGTCCTCGGCCACAGCTCCATCCGCGTGACCATGGACACCTACACCTTCGTCCGGCTCGACTCCCAGCGCTCCGCCTTCGACCGCGTCGGGGACGCACTCCGGGGTGACGACGACAGGCCAGACGATGACGACGGCGCGGCCAGCGCCCACGTAGCCGTTTGATCGGCCCCACACTCACCCGGTTAGGTCGAACCGATGACCACGTCGTTGCGACCCAGCGCTTCGGGGGAAGAGCAGTGGAGGACAACTCGACAGAAGGGTGACAGCGTGCAGGCCAGTGTCGGTGACAGGATTCTTGTTCACGGTCGGATCGTGGGACAGCACGATCGCACCGCAGAGATCATCGAGGTGCTCGGGGCGAATGGGGGACCTCCCTACCGGGTCCGTTTCGAGGACGGGCACGAGACGCTGATGAGTCCAGGCCCGGACACCATCGTCCGCCCCTTCGCGTCCAACGACTAGGAAGCCCTCCGACCCCGGCGGTTGCCGTCAAACACTGCCGTCAAGGCAAAAGCCAGAGGCCCTGTGGATCACTCCACAGGGCCTCTGAACTGTTGTGCACTCGGCAGGATTCGAACCTGCAACCTTCTGATCCGTAGTCAGATGCTCTATCCGTTAAGCTACGAGTGCTTGTGTTCTTTTGTGTTGTCTCCGTTTCGGCCCTTTCGGCCCGTCCCGGCGACAGGAAGAACATTACATGACTGCCGCCGTCATGTGAAATCCGATAGGCAAACCCCTTGTGACCTGCGAAAACGTCGACGGAGGGCGGGAACGCCGAAGCCCCGGTCCTGGGGACCGGGGCTTCGGGATCGGTGCGGAGGCGGAGGGATTTGAACCCTCGATCGGGTGTTAGCCCGAAACCGCATTAGCAGTGCGGCGCCATAGACCGGACTAGGCGACGCCTCCAGCACAACCGCTCACGCGAGCGCGCGAGTGGTGCGTGCAGATGATGACACAGCCGAGCGGCCTGTCACCAATCGCCCCCCACGGTACTAGGCAGTCGGGCCGCAGAGCAAAGGGCTTCCTCCGGCGAGGCGCGCCGCAACGTCCGGGGGCCGGAGGCGTTGGGCAGGTCATGGTCTTTCTTCTTCAGCGAGGTCCGGCGCGCGCCGGTGTCCGGCCGGGTCCGGTTCGGCGCGGCGTCGGGCCTGTCCTCGCCGCCGCCTCGGGGCTCCTCGCCCTGTCCGCCGTACCCGCCGTCGCCGCGCCCGCCGGGCCGCCGCCCGTGCGGCCCGGGGACCGGGGCGGCGATCACCTCACCGTCGTCGTGCAGCAGGCCGGATCCGGGCGGGACGGGACGTACGAGCTGTCCTGCCATCCGGCCGGCGGGAACCACCCGGACGCGGTGGAGGCCTGCCGGGTGCTGGACGAGCGCACGCGCTGGGGGCGGGACCTCTTCGCTCCGGTGGCGCCCGGCAGCACCTGCACGATGCTCTACGGCGGACCGGCCACCGCACGGGTGACCGGCACCTGGGCCGGACGCAGGGTCGACGCCGGCTACGACCGCAGCAACGGGTGCGAGATCGGGCGGTGGGACGGGCTGGTGCCGCTGCTGCCGAAGCTGGGCTCGGTGCCCGTCTGAGCGGCTGGGGAAGGGTCTGGGTGGGGGAAGGGTCTGGGTGGGGTGGCTCATGGGCTCATGGGGGCCTCCGGTGGATCAGCGGTCCGGTAAAGGTCTCGCGGAGGTCTCGCGGAGCCGGAGAGGAGCCGGGGGCGGGCTGGAGGAGGCGCCTCGGGGGCAGCCGGAGGGTGTGGTCCGCGGGTGGTCACGCGTTCGGTGTCACTTCGTCGTGGGACCTCCCTCTCATCCGGCGTCGCGAGCGCAACGCGTGCGCTTAGACTCCCTCGCGTGACACGTCGCGGGCCGGTTGGCAAGATGGCCCGAGCGGTCGGCAAGGTGCGGTAACAGGGAGGAAGGCGTCTCGTGAGCAGCAGGCCATCCCGAGGCGCTGCTCGCCTCGCAGCCATACTCGACGCGCTGCCGGACGCGTTGGTCCTGGTCAACGCCAACGGAACCGTCGTCAACGCGAACACCATCGCGCTGGAGGCCTTCGAGGCGCCGGGCACGGCGCTCGTCGGGCGCGGGTTGCTCGACCTGCTGCCGGAGTTCGACTCACGGCTCATCCCCGGCTCGATGCGGCGGCCCGATCACATGGACCCGCACGGGCGCACGAAACCGACACGGATGATCGCGCGGCGGACCGACGGGACCGAGTTCCCGGTCGAGGTCACGAGCGCGAACCTGGAGAACGGCCAGCAGGCGTACGACGGTTACGGCTACACCGGCGACGAGCTGCTGATGGTCGTCGTACGGGACCTGTCCGGGACCGTCGACACCGAGGCCGAGCTGGCCCGCTCGCAGCGGCAGACCGAGATGATCCTGCGGGCGGCGTCCGAAGGCGTCGTGGGCACCGACACCGAGGGACGGATCGTCCTCGTCAATCCGGCCGCCGCCCAGATACTGGGTTACCGGGCCGGCGAGCTGGGCGGCAAGGAGCTGCACACGCTCGTCCTGCACTCGCGTGCCGACGGGTCCCCCTTCCCGTACGAGGAGTCCCCGCTCGCCGACACCCTCCGCTCCGGGCGCAAGCACCGGGTGCGCGGGCAGGTGCTGTGGTCCAAGGGGAAGGAGAAGGTCTCCGTCGACCTCACCACCGCTCCCGTGCGCGACGGGGACCAGCTCGTCGGCGCCGTGATGACCTTCACCGACCGGCGGCCGCTCGAAACCCTGGCCGAGGAGAAGGCGGCGCTGGAGAAGGCGCACGCCCAGGAGGTGGAGCGGCTCTCCGAGGAGCACGCCTCCGACCTGACCGCGCTGCGCCAGCAGCACGTCACCGAGCTCGACGAACTGCGCGAGAAGCACGCGGAGGAGCTGGCGGCCGGCGAGGAGCGGTACGCCGCGCTCGCCGAGCGGGAGAAGGACCGGTACGAGGCCATCGCCGGGCGGCACGAGCAGCTGCTGACCCTGCTCGGGCAGTCGCTGCGCGGGCCCCTGGAGGAGCTGCGGCGCGAGCTGGCGGCGCTGGCGGCGGACGACGCCGGGCAGCTGTGGCCCGAGGCCAACCAGGTGCTGCATCACCTTTCCGCCGGGTACTCGCGGATCACGACGCTCATCGACAACGTCCTCGGCTATCAGCGGCTGGACGCCGGCACCGAGGACATCACCCGTACGAAGGTGATGCTGGACGCCGTCGTCGCCGCGGGTGTGGACGGGGCCGTCGAGCTGATCGGGCCGGGCCGGGTGCAGTTCGCCGTGCACGCGCCGCCCATCGAGGCCGAGGTGGACCCGCAGCGGCTCGCCACCGCGCTCGCCCACCTCGTGGCGGACGTGGCCGGCGTCGACGCGACCGGCAACTCGCCCGTCTCCGCGGGCGGTTACCTGGACAACACCGTCGTGGTCGCCGCCGCGCAGCGCGGTGAGGTCGCGCGGATCGAGGTGCGCGGACCCTACGCCGGGGGAGACGCGGTGCACGAGCCGATCGTGCGCGGGATCGTACGGGCCCACGGCGGCGTGCTGCAGACCCACGAGGTGCCGGGCATGAGCGGCAGCGCGTATGTGCTGGAGGTGCCGCTCGGCGGGGGTGCCGGGACGGTCGACGGGCAGGTGCCGGCGGCTGCCGCGCTTCCGGCCGGACAGGGTCCGGGCGAGCTGGGGCCGGGCACGCCGGTCTCCGGCGTCGGTGAGCCGGCCGCTGAGGAGGCGGCCGGTGGCGGACGGCGGCGGGCCCGGCGCGCTTCCACGGACGCCTTCCTGGAGAGTGAGGTGCCCGCGGCGGGTCGGACCGGTGACGCGGAGGCGCCCGCACCGACCGGGCGGCGCCGCAGGCGTGCCGCCGCGGCCCCCGAGGAGACCGGTGTGGTCCCGGCGGCCGAGGGCACGGAGAGCGCGTCCGGTGGTACCGGGCGCCGGCGTGGCCGGCCCGCCGAGAGCAGCGGCGGTGACGGTGCGGCCGTGAGTGAGGGTGCGGTGGTGACGGCTGCCGAGCATGCCGCCGGGGCCGCCGCCTCGGGTACGGGCCTCGGCTCCGCCGTGCCGCCGCAGGGCGTGCCCGCGCCCACGGGCCGACGCGCCCCCCACGGCTCGGGCGCCCCGCAGCTGGCCCTGCCCGCCACAGCGGCGGACAGCGGGGCGGCGCCGGGGGCTCCGGCCCTTCCTGGTGCGCAGGCGGAGGCCGTTCCGGCCGAGGGCGGGCAGCCGACCGGGCGGCGCCGGCGTGCGCTGGCCGCCGCTGCGGAGCGGGCCGCCGCCCAGGAGGCCGGCGCCCGTACGGTCTTCGCCCTGCCGCCGGCCGAGGCCGACCGCTCACCGCAGTCCGCGGACGCGACGAACGGCGTGGGTACGGTTCCGGCGACCGGTGGAGTCCCGGGGGCGGGCGCGCCTGCGGCTCCCGGTACCCCTGCGCCCATGGGACAGGCGGCCTCCGTGCCTCCCGGTCCCGGGGCCTTCGTGTCTCCCAGTCCCGGGGCCTCCGTGCCGGTTGGGCCCGGGGCCGTCGCGCCTGCCGGTCCGGGGGCCGGTACGCCTACGGGGCCCGGGGCCTCCGTGCCGATTGGGCCCGGAGCCGTCGCGCCTGCCGGTCCCGGCAGCGGTGCGCCTATGGGACACGGGGTCTCTGGGCCCGCCGGACCCGGTGCCGTCGCGCCTGCCGGTCCCGGAGTGATGGCGCCTGCCGGTCCCGGTGCGGGGGCCGTCCCGGGAGCCGCCGAGGGGCAGCCGCAGATTCCGGCGCAGGGCGCGGGGCAGGTGCAGGTGCCGGCTCAGCAGCCGCTGCCCGTCACGGGAGTACCCGGTGACGACGGCCGGCACGACGCCGTACCGCTCGACCAGGCCTCGGACCACACCCCGCCGCAGCCGCATCCGACCAGCGCGCCGACCGGTCGCCGTCGCCGGGCCGTGGCCCAGCCGGCGGAGCCCGCGCAGCCGATGGCAGCCGGGGCACCGGAGAGCGCACAGCCGGCCTCGGCACCTCCCGCGCCGACGCCTTCCGTACCGACGCCTCCGGCACAGGCCGCTCCCGGCCAGGCGCTCCCCGGGCAGACCGGGCCGCATCCCGCCGGGGTGCCGACTCCCGGGCCGGGGACTCCCGTTCCGGTCCTTCCGGCGCAGGGTACGGCCGGGCAGGGCATCCCCGTCCAGGCCGGTACCGCGGCAGCCGTGGGGCAGCCGCCCGCTCCCGCGCAGGCGGCGCCGGGCGCCCCCACCGGTGTGTCCGCACCCGGTCAGCAGCCCGCCGTAGCTCACCCCGCCGCGCCCGCGACGCCCCCGCACGGCACCGCCGGCCGGCCCGTGCCGGCCGCCTCCGGACCGGCTCTCCCGGCCCAGCAGACCCCCGCGCCCCCGGCCGGGGCGGGTACCGGGCAGGTGCCGGCGGCCGTCCAGGCACCCGGGGTGCCCCAGCAGTGGCCCGGCGCCGATGACACCTCCGGCGCGGGCACGCCCGTACCGCAGACCGGCACGCCGGCCACCGGCACCCCGCTGCCCACGGAACGCGCCGGTGCGCAGGCGCCGCGGGCCGCGCAGCCGTTGCCCGCCGAGGACGCCGCGGTCGACCCCAACTCGACGCAGGGGCGGGCGATCAGTGTCCGCACGCTCGGTCAGGGCGTGCCGTTCGCGCGGCAGGCCGCGCAGGTGCAGCAGCCGTCGGCGACCCCGCCGCCGCACGCGCCGGGCGGTTCCGGCCGGCGGCGCAAGCTGGGCACGCCTCCCGACCCGGCCCAGCGCGCCGAGCAGCAGCCGGAGCAGGCCGCCCTGCCGCATCCGCCAGCCGAACCGGCGCCCGCGCAGCCGTCGCCCGCACAGCCGTCGCTCGGCGGACAGCCGGTCACCGCGCAGGCGCAGCCGTCGCTCCCCGGGCAGTCCCTGCTCGCCCCCGGCACCGAGGGCGTCGGGCGGTCGTACGCCATAGGCGCGCCGGACGCCGATGCCGCCGAGGGGCCCGAGCCGCTGGACGGTCCGGGTGGGGCGGTCGAGGTCTCGGACGCGCCGCTGCCGCAGCCGCTCGACGACGAGCTGCCCCCGGAGCCGCTGGACAACCCGCGCCGGCTGCTGGTGTGGCCCGCGCCGGACGCGACGACCCAGCAGGCGCTGAGCGACCGTGGCTACCGGCCGGTGATCGTGCACTCCCGTGAGGAGGTCGACGCGCAGATCGCGGCGTTCCCGGCCGCGCTGTTCGTGGACCCGCTGACGGGGCCCATCACGCGTACGGCCCTGCAGGCGCTGCGGCAGGCCGCGGTCGCGGCGGAGGTACCGGTGCTGGTGACGGCCGGCCTCGGGCAGGCGACGCGCGAGGCGGCGTACGGCGCCGATCCCGCCGTACTGCTGAAGGCGCTGGCGCCGCGGGACAGCGAGCAGCACCCGCCGCGGGTGCTGCTCATCGAGGAGCACGCGGAGATCGCGCTGGCGCTGACCGCGACGCTGGAGCGGCGCGGGATGCAGGTGGCGCGGGCCGCCAGTGACAACGACGCGGTGACGCTCGCGGGGCAGTTCCGGCCCAACCTCGTGGTGATGGACCTGATGCAGGTGCAGCGGCGGCAGGCCGGCTTCACCGGGATCATCGACTGGCTCCGGGCGAACGGGCAGCTCAACCGCACCCCGCTGGTCGTCTACACGGCCGCCGTCGACCAGGCCGACCTGCCCCGGCTGGCCTCGGGCGAAACGGTGCTGTTCCTCGCGGAGCGGTCGACCAGCAGCGAGGTGCAGAGCCGGATCGTGGATCTGCTGGCCAGAATCGGCACGAACTAGGCTTGCGCCGGGCGCCGGTTCGGGGTGGCTCGGCATGCCGGGCGACCGCGGGTCCGCCGTGGTTGCTCGCGCCCACGCGGCGGAGCCGGATACCGGTACAGCCCCGCCCCCTGGGGGCACTAGCGTGCCACCAGCCTGCGGGCCGCCTCCTTGATGGAGGCCCGCAGGCGGTCGCGGTCGGAGTCCTCCGTGCCGGTGAGGATGCGCCGCATCTGCGGGACCGCGGCCATCCAGTTGGTCAGGGCGGTCAGCAGCAGGAGGAGGTCGCCGGGCGGGAACGCGTCGGTGATCACGCCCCGGGCCTGGCCGTCGGCGACGGCGGCCACCTTCCCGGCGTAGTGCTCCCGGCGGGTCGGCTCGTCGGGCAGCTCGGCGGTGCCGTACGCGATGCCCTCCCAGAACAGCAGGCGCAGCAGTTCGGGGTGGGTGGCGTGGTAGTCGATCAGACGGTCGACCCAGCCTTCGATGTCGTCGGGGTCGATGGGGACGGCGGCGGCCAGGTCGACCATGCAGGTGCCGAGTACCTGGGTGAACAGCTCCGCCTTGTTGCCGAAGTAGGCGTAGATCAGCTGCTTGTTGGCCTTGGCCTCGGCGGCGATGCGGTCGATGCGGGCGCCCGCGATGCCGTGCCGGGCGAACTCGGCGACCGCCGCCTCGAAGATGCGGGCCTTGGTGGCCTCGGGGTCCCTGACTGCTGCCATGGGGACAGGGTAGGGGCCGGTCAGGCAAGTAACCAACTATTTGGTTGACGGGAATGAAGGGCGGGTGCACCCTGTTGTCCGAGCTACCAACCAACCAGTTAGTTATTAGAGTCGGCTCCAAGGAGTGTCCCCGCCCATGCCGTCAGCCACCCGCACCCGCCCGGCACACCGGATACGTGTCCGCGACCGTGTCCCCGGCCGCGGGCCCGCCGCCGCACCCGGCGCGTCCGGCGGACCGTTCCTCCTGCTCATCGCCGTCTGCACCGCCGTCACCGCCGCCAACATCTACCTCGCGGCCCCGCTGCTCCCCCTGATCGCCCACGACTTCGGTACGGTCCCCGCGGCCGTGACCTGGATCGCGTCCGTCGCCCAGCTCGGCTACGCGGCCGGCCTGCTCTTCTTCGCCCCGCTCGGCGACCGCGTCAACCGGCGCCCGCTCGTCGCCGGCCTGTCCGTGGCCACCACGGTGGCGCTGGCCGCCGCCGCCGCGGCCCCGGGCACCGCCGCCCTCGCCGCCGCCGTGTTCCTGGCCGCCGCCGCGACCGTCGTACCGCAGCTGCTGGTCCCGCTGGTCGCCGAACGGGCTCCCGCGGACCGGCGCGCCCGGCATGTCGCGGCCGTCATCGCCGGGCTGTTCACCGGGATCGTGGCCGCCCGTGTCGTCGGCGGCCTGGCCGGACAGGCCTTCGGCTGGCGCTGGGTGTTCGCCGGGTCCGCGGTACTGACCCTGGCGCTGGGCCTGGCCACCGCCCTGGCCCTGCCCTCGGAGCGGCGGGCGCGGCGCGGCGGGCTGTTCTCCGGCCTCGCCGAGCTGCCGGGGCTGCTGCGCCGCTCGCCCGACCTGTGGCGGGCGTGCCTCAGGCAGGCGGGCATGTTCGGCGCCTGGAGCGCGCTGTGGACGTCGCTGACGCTGCTGCTGACCGGCCCCTCCTACGGCCTGTCCACCGCGACCGCCGGGCTCTTCGGCCTCTTCGGACTGACCGCCAGCGCGGTGGCACCGCTGGCCGGAGGCCTGGTGGACCGTTTCGGCGCCGCACGGGTCGTCGGCACCGCGTATCTGCTCGCGGCCGTGGCCGTCCCGCTGTTCTGGCTCGGCGGGCACGTCCTGGTGGCGCTCTTCGCCGCCGCGATCGCCATCCATGCGGCGCTGGTCGCCTCCCACGTCGCCAACCAGACCCTCGCCCTGACCACGACGTCCGCCCCGGCCACCGCCAACACCGCCTACGTGGTCTCCGGCTTCGCCGGCGGTGCCCTCGCCTCGGCCGTGGCGGGCCCCGCCTTCGGCCACTGGGGCTGGGCCGGGGTGTGCGCGGTGGCGGGTGTGTGGCTGCTGCTGGGCTGGACGACCACGCTGCGGCGCGGGTGAGGCACCGCGGGGCGGGGCGGGGCGGAGCCGTACGGCGGGCGCCGCGGAGCCGGCCGGCCGTACCCCGCGAGCCGGCAGCCGGCAGCTGGTGGCTGGTGGCTGGTGGCCGGACCCTGGGTGCCGGGACGGACCGGGCGTTGTCAGTGGCGACGTATAGCGTGCGCGGACCAACTGGTGCGACGCGACGGGGGATGTACGGATGGAGTTCCGGATCGAACGAGGCGCTCTCGCCGAGGCCGTGGCCTGGGCGGCCAGGTCGTTGCCCGCACGTTCACCCGTGCCTGTGCTGGGCGGCCTGATACTGGACGCGGCGGAGGGACGGCTGCGCATCTCGGGCTTCGACTACGAGGCGTCCGCGACCATCGAGGTCCCGGCGGAGACGCTGACAGCCGGTCGGGTGCTCGTGCCCGGGCGCAGACTGCTGGACATCTGCCGGGTACTGCCCGATGCGATGGTGGCGTGCGCGCTGGAAGGAGCGCGCTTCACGATGGAAGGCGGCGGTACGCGCTTCGGGCTGTCGACCTTGCCCCTGCAGGAGTATCCGGCCCTTCCCGAGCTTCCCGCCTTTCGCGGGACGTTGGACGCGGCGGAGTTCGCGGCGGCGGTCGCACAGGTCGCGACAGCCGCCGGCCGTGACGACTCCCTCCCGGTGCTCACGGGGATCCAGCTCCGGCTGCATGGCGAGTCCATGACGTTGGCCGCTACGGACCGGTACCGGTATGCCGTGCGTGTGGTGCCGTGGAAGCCGGAGGGGGCGGCTTCCGATCCGGTGGAGGTGGTGGTTCCCGGCCGCAGGCTGACCGAGATCTCCCGTGCGCTGACGAAGTCGGGACCGATCCGCATCGGGCTGAGCGGCACGGGTGGCTCGGGTGGTGGCTTGATCGCCTTCGAGGGCACCGGCATGCGTACGACACTGCGGTTGCTGGAGGGGCGGCTGCCGCGCTACGACACGTTGTTCACACTGGACAGCCCGGCGGTCGCCGTGACGGAGCGGGAGGCGCTCGCCGACGCGGTCCGCCGTGTCGCGGTCGTCGCGGAGCCGAACAGCCCGATCCGGCTCGACTTCTCCGCTCAGGGAACCGTCCTCCTGCAAGCGGGGTACGAGGACGACGTCGCCTCGCAGCAGCTCGCGGCCACGTTGGCCGACGCCGATGACCTGGCGGTCGCCTTCAACCCCGCGTACTTGCTGGACGCCCTCAACTCCTTCAACGCCGCCCAGGTGCGCTTCGAACTTCTGGGCCCCGGCCAGCGGGCCCTGCTCAGTGGCGTACCGGACGAGGACGGCGCGGCACGCGAGGACCACCGCCATCTGCTCATAGCGGTACGCCAACTGAGCTGACCCAAGCAGGTCAGTGCAGCTCGGTCACGTCGAGACTCCCCGACCTGTGCGCTTCGCGGATCTTCTTCTTGTCGAATTTGCCGACGCTCGTCTTCGGCACCGAATCGACGACCGTCCAGCGTTCGGGCAGCTGCCACTTGGCGATGCGGCCCTCCTCGGCGAGGAAGGTGCGCAGGGTCGCGAAGTCGGCGGTGGCGCCCTCCCGCAGGACGACCGTGGCCAGCGGGCGCTCGCCCCACTTCTCGTCGGGCACGGCGACCACCGCGGCCTCGGCGACGTCCGGGTGGGACATCAGCGCGTTCTCCAGCTCCACCGAGGAGATCCACTCGCCGCCGGACTTGATGACGTCCTTGGCGCGGTCGGTGAGGGTGAGGAAGCCGTCGGGGGAGATGGTGCCGACGTCGCCGGTCTTCAGCCAGCCGTCCTCGCTGAACTTGTCGGCGGGGCGGAGGGGGTCGGCGTCGGGGCCGTTGTAGTACGCGCCCGCGATCCACGGGCCGCGCACCTCCAGCTCGCCCGCCGACTCGCCGTCCCAGGGCAGGCGTTCGCCGCGGGGGCCGGTGAGGCGGGCCTCGACGCCGGCCGGGAAGCGGCCCTGGGTGAGGCGGTAGGCGAACTCCTCCTCCGTACCGGCCGCGTGGGCCGGCGGGCGGGCCACCGTGCCCAGCGGCGAGGTCTCCGTCATGCCCCAGGCGTGGCAGACGCGCATGCCGAGCCGGTCGAAGGCCGCCATGAGGGAGGGCGGGCAGGCGGAGCCGCCGATGGTGACCTGGGTGAGGGACGCCGTGTCCCGGGGGCGCGCGGTGAGTTCGGCGAGCAGGCCCTGCCAGATGGTCGGGACGGCCGCCGCATGGGTGGGCCGCTCGCGTTCGATCATCTCGGCGAGCGGGGCGGGCTGCAGGAAGCGGTCCGGCATCAGCATGTTCACGCCGGTCATGAAGGTGGCGTGCGGCAGGCCCCAGGCGTTGACGTGGAACTGGGGGACGACGACCAGTGAGGTGTCCTGGTCGGTCAGGCCCATCGACTGGGTCATGTTGACCTGCATGGAGTGCAGGTAGATCGAACGGTGGCTGTACACCACGCCCTTGGGGTCCCCCGTCGTGCCGGAGGTGTAGCACATGGCGGCGGCCTGGCGTTCGTCCAGCTCCGGCCAGTCGTACGTGGTCGGCCGGCCCGCGATCAGCTCCTCGTACTCGTGCACCCGCGCGGTGGCGCCCGCGAGCGGCGTACGGTCGCCGGGGCCGGACACGACGATGTGCTCCACCGTCGGCAGCTCGGGCAGCAGCGGCGCGAGCAGCGGGATCAGCGAACCGTTGACGATGACGACCTTGTCGGCCGCGTGGTTGACGATCCACACCAGCTGCTCGGCGGGCAGCCGGAGATTGAGCGTGTGCAGCACCGCGCCCATGGACGGGACCGCGAAGTACGCCTCGACGTGCTCGGCGTTGTTCCACATCAGGGTCGCGACCCGGTCGTCGCCGCGGACACCGAGTTCGTCCCGCAGGGCGTTCGCCAGCTGTACGGCACGCGTCCCCGCCTCGGCGAAACTGCGCCGCTGCGGCTCGGCCTCACCGGTCCAGGTGGTGATCTGGGACCGCCCGTGCACCAGCGTCCCGTGTACGAGGATGCGGGTCACGGTCAGCGGTACGTCCTGCATGGTGCTCAGCACGGAGTCCTCCCGGGGCGGCGTTGCCTACGCGGTGGTAGAGGTAGCGCTGATTCTGCTCACATACCGCGCGGTATGTCACTAGGGGGTGGGTCACCACAGGCGGAAAACGGAAGGAAAATCCGGGCTAGGGCGGCGAGAGTGCGTGCATGGCGTCGCGCGGCAGACGGGAATTGTCAGACAGGCCCTAGCGGACCAGTTCCAGCTCGGGGTCCTCGCGCAGCTTGCCGAGCGCGCGCGACACCGCCGACTTCACCGTGCCCACGGACACCCCGAGCACTTCTGCGGTCTGGGCCTCGCTGAGGTCCTCGTAGTAGCGCAGGACGACCATCGCCCGCTGCCGCGCCGGCAGCCTCATGACCGCCTGCCACATGGCGTCGTGCAGCGCCTGCCGCTCGGCCGGGTCGCCGTCGCCGGGGACGGGCTCCGGCTCGGGCAGCTCGTCGCAGCTGAACTCGTCCACCCTGCGCTTGCGCCACTGCGAGGTCCGGGTGTTCAGCAGCGCCCGGCGCACATAGCCGTCGAGCGCCCGCTGGTCCTCGATCCGCTCCCACGCCACATAGGTCTTGGTGAGCGCGGTCTGCAGCAGGTCCTCGGCGTCGCTCAGGTTCGCGGTCAGCGAGCGGGCGGTGCGCAGCAGGACCGGCTGGCGGGCCCGCACGTACGACGCGAACGACGGGTAGGCGGGAGTCTCCCCGCCCGGCCTGAGCCGTGCGTGGGGAACGGTCTGCCGCCTTGGTGCGGCGGCGGCCGAGGCGCTGGTGCAGACGGGTGCGGTCATGGCTCCACGCTAGGAGCGGGTCCCCCTCCGGCGGATCGCCCGCAGGTCCCGAAGCGGGGTCCCCCTCAGGTTGTAGGGGTGGGGCTGACTCCACCTCCTGAAGGTGGACGGCCGACGCACCCGCTCTACGGGTACGACCCCGACTCCCCACCGATCACCCGTGGCTCCGCCCACCGGCCGCCCCAGCCCCGGGGCGCCGATCGGGGTACCGGTCAGCGGCACCTGAACCGCGGGTCCGGCGCCTTCGGGACGGATCCGCCGAGTGAGACCCGGGCCCGCCGACCGCCAACTCCGGAACGGGCCCCGCCTGGCGAGCGACTCCGCAGGTGATCCGGCCCGCCGACAGGCAACTCCACGGCCGGCCCCACCCTGCCAGCGACCCCGCAGGCGATCCGACCCGCCGGCCGGCGACGGCGGTGGGAACCGGCACGGCGAGCAGCGACTCGGGGGGCGGTCCGGCCCGTGCGGCAGCGGGGGCCGAGTGCGGGGCCGCCCCGCGGGTCAGCCGTCCCTCGTCAGGACCAGGCCCGACGTGGGTACTCCGGTACCGGCCGTCACCAGGGTCCGGGCGGCTCCCGGTATCTGGTTCACCGCCGTGCCCCGCAGCTGGCGTACCGCCTCGGCGATGCCGTTCATGCCGTGCAGGTACGCCTCCCCGAGCTGCCCCCCGTGGGTGTTGAGCGGCAGCCGCTCCTCGGCCACGAAGCCGGCCGCCTCCCCCTTCCCGCAGAAGCCGAACTCCTCCAGCTGCATCAGCACGAACGGCGTGAAGTGGTCGTACAGGATCCCCACATCGATGTCGGCCGGGCCGAGACCCGAGCTGCGCCACAGCCGGCGGGCCACCCCGGCCGTCTCCGGCAGGCCGGTCAGATCGTCCCGGTAGAAGCTGGTCATCTGCTCCTGCGCCCGGCCCGCTCCCTGGGCGGCCGCCGCGATCACGGCGGGGGGCTGCGGCAGGTCCCGGGCCCGCTCCAGGGACGTGACGACGATCGCCTGCCCGCCGTCGGTCTCCTGGCAGCAGTCCAGCAACCGCAGCGGTTCCACGATCCAGCGGGAGGCCGCGTGGTCGGCGAGTGTGATGGGGCGGCCGTGGAAGTAGGCCGCCGGGTTCGTCGCCGCGTATTTCCGGTCGACCACGGCCACGTGCCCGAACACCTCCGGCGTCAGCCCGTACGCGTGCAGATACCGCTGGGCCGCCATCGCCACCCAGGAGGCCGGGGTGAGCAGCCCGAACGGCAGCACCCAGCCGAGCGCCACGCCCTCCGCGGAGGGCTCCCGGTGCTGCACGCCCGCGCCGAACCTGCGGCCCGACCGCTCGTTGAAGGCGCGGTAGCAGACCACCACCTCGGCCACGCCCGCCGCCACCGCGAGCGCCGCCTGCAGGACGGTCGCGCAGGCCGCGCCGCCGCCGTAGTGGACCCGGGAGAAGAAGGACAGCTCCCCCATCCCGCACGCCTGGGCCACCGTGATCTCGGGGTTGGTGTCCATCGTGAACGTGACCATCCCGTCCACGTCCGCCGGCGCCAGCCCCGCGTCGTCCAGCGCGGCCCGTACCGCCTCCACGGCCAGCCGCAGCTCACTGCGCCCGGAGTCCTTGGAGAACTCGGTGGCCCCGATGCCGGCGATCGCGGCGCGTCCGGCCAGGCTGTCGCGGTCGCGCACGCTCATGGGCGGTCCTCCCGGCCCGGGACCGTGACCGTCACCGTGCCCGTCACATGTCTGCCGAGGGCGTTGGCGCCGACGACCCGTACGGTGGCGGTGTCGCCGTCGACCGCCTCGATCCTGCCCGTCAACACCATCGTGTCCCCCGGGTAGTTGGGCACCCCCAGCCTGATGGCGACCTTGCGGAGCACCGCCGTGGGGCCGAAGTGGTCCGTGATGTACCTGCCGACCAGACCGTTCGTCGTCAGGATGTTCATGAAGACGTCCGGCGAGCCCTTCTGCCTGGCGAGCTCGGCATCGTGGTGGACGTCCTGGTAGTCCCGCGACGCGATCGCCCCGGCCACGATCAGTGTCCGCGTCACCGGGATCTCCAGCGGGGGCAGCTGCTCCCCGGCCCTCACCGTTCCACCACCCGGAACACCGGCACCGTCAACTCCTCGTCGCAGGCCTGGAATTCGAGCCGTACCGGCAGCCCGATGCGCACCTTGTCGTACGGCACCCCCACCACGTTGCTCACCATCCGCACCCCCTCGGCGAGCTCGATCAGGCCGACCGCGTACGGGGGTTGGAAGGCCGGAAAGGGCGGGTGGTGCATCACCACGTACGAGTAGACCGTCCCCGCACCGCTCGCCTCGACGGTGTCCCAGTCGAGGCAGCCGCACGCGTTGCAGCCCGGCAGCCAGGGGTGGCGCAGGGTGCCGCAGCCCGTGCAGCGCTGGATGAGGAGCCGGCGGGCGGCCACCCCCTCCCAGAAGCCCGCGTTGTCCCGGCCCACCACCGGGCGGGGACGCGGGGCCGGGTGTTCCCGGCGGGCCGGGGCGTACTTGAGGATGCGGAAGCGGTGTACGCCCGCCAGGTCGCCGTCGACCCGGATGTCCGTGCGGGTCGTGATGAAGTACCCGGTGCCGAGCTTCGTCGTCTTGCGGCCGGAGACCGACTCGATCACCGAGTCGAACGTGATCCGGTCGCCCGGGCGCAGGGGCCGTAAGTACTCCTGCTCGCAGTCGGTGGCCACCACGGCCGTACAGCCCGAGGCGTCGAGGAGGGACAGCAGCTCGTCGTAGGCGCCCGTGCGGCCCTCGTGTCCGGACAGGCCGCCCATCGTCCAGGCCTGGAGCATGGCGGGCGGGGCGATAGCGTCCGGGCCCGAGTAGGCCGGGCTGGTGTCGCCCATGGCCTCGCACCAGTGCCGGATCATCGGCGCGTTCACCGGGTCCTTGCCCACCCCGTCGACGGCGGCCGGCCGCCCCTCGTACGCCTTGAGCCGCGCGCCGAGCGGGTCGGACGCCGCATCTGCCGTGCTCACAGCCGCCCCCTCGCCATCCCGGGCCGCGTCACCGCGACACCGGTTTCTGACTGTCCGTCAGATACCTGCGGGTGTCAAGGTCCGGAAGGCGCCCGTGCGGCGGCGCTGCCGCGCGGCGTCACCGCTGCCCCCTCTTCCCTTTTTCGAACATGCGTACGAACATGGAGTCATGGCCACCACCGACCGGCAGGCCACGACGCTGGCCCTCGCACACGCCCTGTCAGCCGCCGAACGCGGCCTGGCCGTCATCCCCCTGTCCCGGACGAAGCTCCCGGCCCTGCGCTCCCCCCACCGCGACGACCCCGGCCCGGCCGGAGCGCGCTGCCACGGCGAGTGCGGCCGCTTCGGCCACGGCGTGTACGACGCCTCGACCGACCCGGTCCGCATCCGCGAGCTGTTCGCCGCCGCCCCCTGGGCCACCGGCTACGGCATCGCCTGCGGGCTGCCGCCGTACCACCTGATCGGCGTCGACCTGGACACCAAGTCCGGCACCGACTCCCCGGCCGCCCTGCGCGAACTGGCCCTGCGTCACCTGTTCACCCTTCCGGAGACGGTCGTCGTGCACACCCCGAGCGGCGGGCGGCACCTGTGGCTCACCGGCCCGCCGGACGTCGTCGTACCGAACTCCGCCGGCCGTCTCGCCCCCGGTATCGACATCCGCGGCGCCGGCGGCTACCTCGTGGGCCCCGGCTCCCGTACCGACCACGGCGTGTACGCAACCGCCCCGGGTACCGCGCACCTGCCCCCGGCCCCCTGCCCGCCCTCTCTGCTGCGCCTGCTCGTGCCCCCGCCCCGGCCCCCGCACCCGGGCCCGCCCGACCACGGCGACCACGGCCGGGGGCTGGTCCAGTTCGTCCTCTCCGCACACGAGGGCCAGCGCAACACCCGCCTGTTCTGGGCGGCCTGCCGCGCCTACGAGAACGGCATCGGCCCCGCCCTGGCCGACCCGCTCACCGAGGCGGCCCGGGGCACCGGCCTGTCGGAACGCGAGGCCCGGGCGACGATCGCCTCGGCGGCACGGATGACGGGCCACCGGCCCTGACCAGCGGAAGGACGACCGGGCACACGGAAGGGGCGCCCCCTTCGGAGGCGCCCCTTCCCTGCATCAGCGGTGGGTGTGGGATTTGAACCCACGGTGACTCGCGCCACGACGGTTTTCAAGACCGTTCCCTTAGGCCGCTCGGGCAACCCACCTCGGCCCCGCCCACCTGGGCCGGAGCGGGTACAGCGTACCGGGATCGGGCGTCGCGCGGGCGGCGTGGGCCGTACCGGACGCCGGAAACCGGTCCCGACGCCCGGCGGCGAACGGCGCCGCCACGCGCGGCCCCCGCGTGCGTGCCCTCCGCAGGGTCAGTTGTCGCCCACCCGTGCCCCCAGCGTCAGCTGCGCCGTGTGTTCCTGGCCGTCCCGCTTGTAGGTGACCGTCACCTTGTCGCCCGGCTTGTGGGTCCAGATCTCGCCGATCAGGGTCGGGCCGCTGTCGATGACCATGTCGTCCAGCTTGGTGATCACATCGCCGGGCTTGAGGCCCGCCTTGTCCGCCGGGCCGCCCGACTCGACCGGGGCGGCACCGGACGCGCCCTTGTCGGTGATCTTCGCCCCGTCCGTGGAGTCCTCCAGCGAGACGGAGGCACCGATCTTGGCGTACACCGGCTTGCCGGTCCTGATCAGCTGCTGGGCGACGTACTTGGCCTGGTCGATCGGGATGGCGAAGCCCAGGCCGATCGAGCCGGACTGGCCGGAGCCGAAGCCGCCGCTGCTGCTCGACTGGATCGCGGAGTTGATGCCGATGACCGCTCCGGAGGCGTCCAGCAGCGGGCCGCCGGAGTTGCCCGGGTTGATCGACGCGTCGGTCTGCAGGGCGCTCATGTACGACGCCTTGCTGGTGGCACTGCCGTCGCTGGAGGCCACCGGGCGGTTCTTGGCGCTGATGATGCCGGTCGTCACCGTGTTGGACAGGCCGAAGGGCGCGCCGATGGCGATCGTCTCGTCGCCGACGGCCACCTTGTCGGAGTCGCCGAGGGGGAGCGGGTTGAGGTCCGAGGGGGCGTTCTTGAGCTTGATGACGGCGACGTCGTAGCCCTGCGCGTGGCCGACGATCTCGGCGTCGTACTTCCTGCCGTTGGGGAACGTGGCCGTGAGCTTGCCGCCGTCCACCGCGTCCGCCACCACGTGGTTGTTGGTGACGATGTGACCCTGCTTGTCGAAGACGAAGCCGGTGCCCGTGCCGCCCTCGCCGCTGGAGCTCTCCGCCTCGATGGTGACCGTGCTGGGCAGCGCCCTGGCGGCCACGTTGGCGATCGTGCCGGGCGCGCGCCTGACCTGCGCGGCGCTGCCGTCCGAGGCGGAGACGGTGGTGGAACCGCTGCTGTCGTGGTCCTTGGCCAGGGTGTAGCCGAGGCCGCCGCCCAGGCCGCCCGCGACCAGCGCGGCCACCAGGACCGCGGCGACGAGGCCGCCGCGCCCGCTGCGGGGCTTGGGGCCGGGCTGCTGGTACGACGCTCCCCAGGCGCCGTCGCCGTACGGCGGGGTGGCCGGCGGCGGGGGCGGCCAGGAGCCGTCGGGGGCCGGGCCGGGGGCGGGCGGCGCGCCGGCCGGGCCCGCCTGCGCCTCGGGCGCGGGGCCCTGCGGGGAGGCGGGAGCGGCCACCGGCGCGGGAGGCGCGGACGGGGCCGGGGGTACCTCGTTGCCCTCGTTCTCGGTGCTCACAGCTCTTCTCCTCGATCCACGGCTGTTGTCCCGTTGTATGCAGTCAGCTTTTCCCACGGGCCGTCAGAGCACGATAAGCGGTGGCTGTGGGTCCGGGGGTTCTCTTTATATAAGACTATTCAGGCAAAAGTTATATAAATGATCAGAGTGGATGGCGTCGTTCGCCGCACGGACGCGTCCGCGCCGCCACGCGTACCCCGCGACGGTGGCACCATGACGCGGTGACCCACGCACCACACCGCTCCCTGCAGGTCGTAGCCCACCGAGGCGCCTCCGAAGACGCGCCCGAGCACACCCTGGCCGCCTACAAGAAGGCGATCGAGGACGGTGCCGACGCCCTTGAGTGCGACGTACGGCTGACCGCCGACGGCCATCTGGTCTGCGTCCACGACCGGCGGGTGAACCGTACCTCCAATGGCCGCGGCGCCGTCTCCGCGCTGGAACTGGCCGATCTCGCCGCCCTCGACTTCGGCTCCTGGAAGACCCGCGAGGCCTGGCGCGGGCGGGACGAGGAGCCCGACTGGGTGTCCCGTCCGGAGGACCCCGCGGACACCTCCGTGCTCACCCTGGAGCGGCTGCTGGAGCTGGTCGCGGACGCCGGGCGGCGGGTGGAGCTGGCCATCGAGACCAAGCACCCCACGCGCTGGGCGGGCCAGGTCGAGGAGCGGCTGCTGTCACTGCTGAAGCGGTTCGGCCTGGACGCACCGGCCTCCGCCGCCGAGTCACCGGTCCGGATCATGAGCTTCTCGGCACGTTCGCTGCACCGCGTGCGTGCCGCCGCGCCCACGCTGCCGACCGTCTACCTGGTGCAGTTCCTCACCCCGCGGCTGCGTGACGGGCGGCTGCCCGCGGGCGTGCGGATCGCGGGGCCCTCGATCCGCATCGTGCGCAACAACCCCACCTACGTGGAACGGCTGAAACACGCCGGTCACCAGGTGCACGTGTGGACCGTGAACGAGCCCCAGGACGTCGATCTCTGCGTGGAACTGGGGGTCGACGCCATCATCACCAACCGGCCGGGCGCCGTCCTGCGCCAGTTGGGGCGCGTGTGACCTCAAGAGACCGGTAAAGAGCTGTGCACATGCCTTGACCCGGCTGTGCGGCTGCTGGATTCTCCCTCTCGGCCCCGGCAATGAAATCCAGCCATACGACAGCCATACGACGACCCGAGGCAAGGGCCTTCGTCACAGCGAGTGCTCCGGCGCGTTCGCTCCGTACAGGCATGTTGCGAACGCGTCACCGGAAGCGGGTTGGCCGGTTTCCGGTACAGGCCAATGGGGCATCCACACCGTGGCGTGGGGCAAAGGAGGTCTCGGGGGTGGCGTTGGTGGTGGCACAGGAGGTGCCCACGTCGTCGAGCATGGCCGTACCCCATGGCCCTGCGGGCGTGGGGAAGGCGCGGCACCGGATGCGCGCGCAGTTGCGCAGCGGGGGCGTGGCCGAGTCGGTCATCGACGATGCCGTACTGATCCTTTCGGAACTGTTGAGCAATGCCTGCAAACACGGGCGGCCGCTGGGCGACGCGCTGTCGGGCGACGGCGATGTGCGCGCCGCGTGGCGGGTCGACGCGCGCGGCCGGCTCATCGTCGAGGTGACGGACGGCGGCGGTCCGACCCGGCCGGCGCCGGCCACCCCGTCGGTGACCGCGCACGGCGGCCGCGGGCTGAACATCATCACCGCCCTCGCCGACGACTGGGGCGTCCGGGACGACGCCCACGGCGAGGTGACGGTCTGGGTGGTGGTCCACGAGGACGTGCACGATCCCGATGCCGGGGGACGCCCGGACGGTTTCGCTACGCGCGTCACCGCCCCCGCGCTGCCGGACCTGGCCGGCCTGGACTTCAGCAAGGCCTTCGAGGACCTGGACTGACGGGACTTCACGGACCGGGACACCCCGGACCGGGCCGCGGCACACCCGGGGTTGTCCACAGGTTCACTCCCCTGGCGTCCAGCGGGCGTGCGTTGTCCACAGGTTCCCGCCGGTCACGGCCCGAACGGCTAGGCTCCCGCACGTACGAGAAGAGCCGTAACCGGGAGACACCCACGATGGCCAAGAAGCGACCCCAGACGAAGGCCGAGCGGCCGCAGCTCAGCGATGCAGAGGTCCCGGTGGTCGGCGCCCGCGAGCCCTGCCCCTGCGGCAGCGGCCGGCGCTACAAGGCGTGCCACGGCCGGGCCGCGGCGCACGCGGCGACCGAGCTGGTGCAGCGCCCGTTCGAGGGGCTGCCCGGCGAGTGCGACTGGGTGGCGCTGCGCGAGCTGGTGCCGGCCGCGACGGCCGGGCTGACCCTCAAGGACGGCCTGCCCGAGGGCGTTCCCTCGGTCACTCTCGCCACGGTGCTGCCGATGGCCTGGCCCGCGCTGCGCCGCGACGACGGCTCGGTGCTGCTCGGCCTGCAGAACGACACGGCGTCCGGCGACCTCAGCCGCGACCTCGCCGACATCCTCCAGCGCGCGCTCCAGGCCGACCCCGGCACCCCGGTGCAGGGCCGCCGCGCCCCGTCCGGCGGTCCGCGGCTGCAGGACCTGCTCGACCTCGACGCGCCGTTCGAGCCGGTCGTGCACAGCGGCTTCGAGTTCTGGGTGCCGGACGCGGAGAACGCCACGCCGGAGGTGACCGCCTCCCTGGAGCGGGCCAACGCCGCCGCCATCCCGACGGCCAAGCTGACCGGCGTGGACGCCGCGTACTGGTGCCAGACCCCGGAGAAGAACCACCTGCGCTGGGTCATGCCGCATCCGGAGGAGCAGCTTCTGGACGCTCTCGCGCGCCTGCACGCGGCGGGCCGCTCCAGCCTGGGCGAGGGCACCCGGCTCGTGGGCTCCTTCCGTGCTCACGGCCTCACGGTGCCGGTCTGGGACCTGCCGAGCGGGGTCACGGCGGAGGACGTGGAGAAGCCGGCCGCCGAGTTCGCCGAGCGGCTCGCCGCCGCCCTGGCCGCCGACGAGCCGCTCACGGCGGACGAGCGCCGGGCACGCGGCGGACTGACCAACCGGCAGGTCACGCTCAGCTGACGGCATGCGCGCGGGGCCGCGACTGAACGGTCGGTAAGGCGGGACGCGGCCCGCACACCAGGTGACTCCTGTCACAACTCCCCGTTGCGGCAGGGAAATCGGTGGCCGAATGACCGATGCGGAATTTGCGAACCGCCGATCTCTTGTTACCGTTCCAGTAGCCCGGTTGCTGGTGCATCCCCCGTCGCCAGCAACCGGGTCTTTCCATCTCCGCGTACGGCGCACCACGCGCCGCGGACCGTCAACTCCCCTTTTGGATGACGGAGTTGCCGTCGGTGTCCGCCGAGTCGCTGCCCGCGCGCAGCAGCAGGGCACCGTCGGCTCCACGCGAGGCGAACTCGGTGACGGCCGTGTAGGCGTCCGGGCCGCCCTTGCTGTGCCGACGGGGTGTCTCGCAGGTGGCGGGCTCGTCGTCCGCACTGGTGACACAGCGCATCTGCAGGGTGCGGCCGTCCGGCCCCATCAGGCTCAGCACGGAGTCCAGCGGCTTGCCGGTGGTGTTGCGGTAGTAGGTGCGGGCCCAGGTGTCCTCGCCCTGGGTCAGTACGCAGGTCTGCGCCTCGACGCCGTCCGGGGAGGTGAGCTGGGGACCGCACCGCGCGGCGGTGTCCAGGCCCAGCCCGAGCAGCCGGGGTGCCCCGCCGGACGGCAGGATCTTGCCGTCCGCGATCGCGGTGCCGTCCTCGCGGGAGCCGGCACCGTCCTCGCCTTCCGAGGCCTTCTGTCGCCCCGCCTTCTCGCCGTCGTGCGGCTTTGCAGCCGTCGCGTGCCGGGCCGCCTCGCCCACCTGCACCGCGGACGCCACCGCCAGCGGCAGCACGACCGCGGCCGTCACGCCGCCGAAGAGCGCGAGCAGCCGCAGCCTGTGGGATTCCGGTCCGCCGCGCTGTGGCGATCTACGGCCGTGCCGCCCGGAGTGTCGACGGGCATGTCCCCCAGAAATTCGCAGCATGTGCGGAAGATAACGATCGGGTGGGGCTCGCCCGCCACGACCGTGCCGCAGACTCCTACAACTCGGGTGCGATCACACCCGTACGAGTGAGGGCGTCGACCACGGCGTCGACCACGGCCTCCACATCGGGCACCCAGGGCGCGGCCGAACCCGGCAGCGGGGCGCGCTCCCAGCGGACGGCGCCCTGGCCGGTCTCGGACGGGGGCAGGGCGAGATAGCCGCCCTCGCCGTGGAAACGCAGGGAGCCGGGGACGAAGTCCTTGGCGTAGAGCAGTTCGCCCAGCTGCTCCAGGGAGTACGGCTTGACGAGCAGTGCCCAGCGGTTCGGCGCGGCGATCACCGGGCCGAGGCGCATGCCCCGCCGGTCGAGCAGGGCCAGGGCGCGCGAGGCGGCGAGCGCCGGCAGGCTGACCGCGCAGGGCGCCCTGCCTCCGGTGGCCAGGACGATCGGCGCGCTCGGCCGGTTGGTCCACCACCAGCGCACCATGCGCGCGTCGGTCGTGGCCGTGAGCAGGCCGGGGTCGAAGGGGTGCGCACCGGGCACCGCGCACTCGGGATCGGGGCAGGCGCAGCGCGCCCGTCCCTGCGGGTCGGGGGCCACGCCCGGGAGTACGGGCCACTGCCACTCGGTCGCGAAGGTCAGGGCCGCGCCGATCAGCTCAGGCCTCTTGTCGTTCCGCCCGGGCTTCCCGTCGTCCCGCCTGGACAGGAGCCTGCGTCGCCTTCCGAGGATCTCGCGCATGAGCGCTCGTTCCTTTCCGTTGCACCGCTGGCAACACCGTGGTCCACATCACAACATGTGTCGATCACTTCACTGTGCGTACCTGTTGGCGCATCACACCCCCGCGTACGGCAGGGGGAACCCCAAGGGGTCGAGCATGGGCCGCGTCCGCGTCCGTGGTGCGTCCATCAAAAGCACGGGTGCGTCGCGGGGGTGGCGAAGTATGGCGTTTTGCCGTCGCGCGTGGTTCTCTCCGCCTCCGCCAGGGAGGATGGGGCTCGGCCGTCGGTGGCTATGACGCCCGGGTCCGTCGCCAGGTTCCGGGTAGCCCCCAACCACCCCTGGCCTTCTCCGAGTACGTACCCATCACGACCGCTGTGACGCTCCGTGGAGCAGTGCCAGTCGACCGCAATGAACCGATACCCGAGGCAGTTTCAAGCCAACTTGGCAGTAAGGCAAGGGGTTCGGAAGAAACCCTCGCCCACCCCATGGACACCAGGAATCCTCGCAGGACAATGCTGGACATCCCCTCACGAGTGCGTGTACATGTGGAGACACTGCAGCGGCGCAGAATGACATGGGGGTTTGCGATGCTTTTCAGCAATACGCACCGGTCTGAAGGCCGGACGCCATGAACGCCCCGCACCCTCCGAAAGTGGCTGGAATCGATCCCACAATTTCCACGTCCGCCCACACTGTCGCGCCGGCTCCCCCCGCCCCCGGCGCCGCCCCCTCACCAGGGACCCCTCCGGTCCCCGCCCCGCACACCCCCGCGCCCGGCACCGTCCTCCAGGACCGGCTGGCCGGCTGGGTCTCGGACCTCACCACCCTCCACGAACTCACCGAGCGCCTGTCCCGCACGGACACGCTGGACGGCGCCCTCCACGAGCTGCTGCGCGCCGGAGCCGCCCTCGTCGGCGCCCGCCGCGGCCTCGCCGCCCTGGAACCCGGCGACGGACTCGGCCCCCGCACCACCGTCGGCCTCGGTCTCGGCCGCGCCGACCTCGGCCACATCGAGACCGTCCCGCGCGGCGCGCTGCCGTACGACACCGGCGCCGCCGCCGAGATCGTCCACCCCGACCTGTTCGCCGAGGACGGCCTGGACCCCCGGCACCGCGAGGTGGCCGCCCGCCTCGGCTACGCCGCCAGCTACTGCCTGCCCCTCGCCACCGACTCGGCCGGCCGCCTCGGCGCCGCCGTCTGGCTCTACGACGAGCCGGCCGAACCCCACGAGCGCCGGCGCCACCTCGCCGGCCTCTACGTCCGGCACGCCACCGAACACCTCGCCCGGCTGCTGGAAGTGGAACGCACGCGCGCGTGCGCGGCCACCCTCGCCGAGGAGCTGCTGCCCACCCGGCTGCCCCGGGTGCCCGGCGTCCAGCTCGCCGCCCGCCGCCGCACCGGCCCGCGCGGCGGCGGCGACTGGTACGACGCGCTGCCGCTGCCGGACGCCGCGCTCGGCCTCTCCGTCGGCTCGGTCACCGGCTCGGGGCCGAGCGCCGTCGCCGCCATGGGCCGGCTGCGCGCCTCGCTGCGCGCCTACGCGGTGATGGAGGGCGAGGACCCGGTCGCCGTCCTGTCCGACCTGGAGCTGCTGCTGCGGCTGACCGAGCCCGCCCGCTCGGCCACCGCCCTGTTCGCCTACTGCGAGCCCGCGCTGCGCAAGGTCACCCTGGCCGGCGCCGGACACAGCCCGCCCCTGCTGATCGGCGAGCGGCGCACCGAGTTCGCCGAGACCTCCGTCTCCGCACCGCTGGGCATGCTCGCCTGCTGGGAGGCGCCCAGCGTGGAGATCCAGGCCGAGGCCGGGGAGACGGTTCTGCTGTACACCGACGGGCTGCTGCACCGTACCGGCGACTCGATGGACCGCGCCTTCGCCCGGCTGCACTCGGCCGCCGCGAGCATCCCGCGCGCGGTGCGGCACGACCCCGGCGCCGTCGCCGACCACGTCCTGCGCACCGTCCTGCCGGACGGCCTGGACACGGCCGACAGCGAGGAGGACGTGGTGCTGCTGGCGGCCTGCTTCGACTGAGCCCGCCTGGAATGACCGGGCATAACAGGGCATCCGGCCCCGGCCCGCTCCCGGTACGACCGTACGATGATGGAGGTCCCCGCTCGGCCACAAGCAGGAGCGTCGCGGGCCCCGGGGGAGATCACCAGGCGTATCGAGGAGGATCACGTGTCCGACGAGCTCAACCCGGTCGTGCCCGACACCGCTACCGCGGAGGGCCCCGAGACCGAGTCCGAGGAGCCCATCAAGCAGCGGAAGAACGGCCTGTACCCGGGCGTCTCCGACGAGCTGGCCGAGAACATGAAGTCCGGCTGGGCCGACACCGAGCAGCGGGACCTGAAGCCGATCCCGCAGGCCGCCGAGACCGCCCGCCGCCGCGCCGCGCTCTCCGCCCGTTTCCCGGGCGAGCGCCTGGTCGTCCCGGCGGGCAACCTGAAGACCCGCTCGAACGACACCGAGTACCCCTTCCGCTCCTCCGTCGAGTACGCCTACCTCACCGGCAACCAGACCGAGGACGGCGTCCTGGTCCTGGAGCCCAAGGACGACGGACACGAAGAAACGATCTACCTCCTGCCCCGCTCGGACCGCGAGAACGGCGAGTTCTGGCTCTCCGGCCAGGGCGAGCTGTGGGTGGGCCGCCGTCACTCCCTCGCCGAGTCGGAGGCGCTGTACGGCATCCCGGCCGCCGATGTGCGCGAGCTGGCGGACAAGCTGCGCGAGGCCACCGGCCCGGTGCGCGTGGTGCGCGGCTACGACGCGGGCATCGAGGCCGCGCTGACCGACAAGGTCACTGCCGAGCGCGACGAGGAGCTGCGCGTCTTCCTCTCCGAGGCCCGGCTGGTCAAGGACGCGTTCGAGATCGGCGAGCTGCAGAAGGCCGTCGACTCGACGGTGCGCGGCTTCGAGGACGTCGTGAAGGTCCTCGACAGGGCCGAGGCCACGTCCGAGCGCTACATCGAGGGCACGTTCTTCCTCCGCGCGCGCGTGGAGGGCAACGACGTCGGCTACGGCTCCATCTGCGCGTCCGGCCCGCACGCCTGCACCCTGCACTGGGTCCGCAACGACGGCCCGGTCCGCTCCGGCGACCTGCTGCTGCTCGACGCCGGCGTGGAGACGCACACCCTCTACACCGCCGACATCACGCGCACGCTGCCCGTCAACGGCACGTACAGCGAGCTCCAGAGGAAGATCTACGACGCCGTGTACGAGGCCCAGGAGGCCGGTATCGCGGCGGTCAAGCCGGGCGCGAAGTACCGCGACTTCCATGACGCCGCCCAGCGCGTGCTCGCCGAGAAGCTCGTCGAGTGGGGCCTGGTCGAGGGCCCGGTCGAGCGCGTCCTGGAGCTGGGCCTGCAGCGCCGCTGGACCCTGCACGGCACCGGCCACATGCTCGGCATGGACGTCCACGACTGCGCCGCCGCGCGGACCGAGACGTACGTGGACGGTGTCCTGGAGCCGGGGATGGTGCTCACCGTCGAACCGGGGCTGTACTTCCAGGCCGACGACCTGACCGTGCCGGAGGAGTACCGGGGGATCGGGGTGCGGATCGAGGACGACATCCTCGTCACGGAGGACGGCAACAGGAACCTTTCGGCCGGTCTGCCGCGTCGTTCCGACGAGGTGGAGGCGTGGATGGCCTCGCTGAAGGGCTGACAGGACACGGATGGCCGGGCACCCGTACGGTGCCCGGCCATGCACATGCCTAGGGGGAGGCTTTCGTGGAGGACTTCTGGTCCGGTGTCGGCGTCGATCTGCATCTGGAGCCGGACTCGGCGGACGGCCGCCGGGCCGGGCTCGAACGGGCCCTCAGGGACGCCGTGCGGGACGGCCGGCTCACCCCCGGCACCCGGCTGCCGGCGACCCGGCGGCTCGCGGCCGAACTGGGTGTCTCGCGGGGCACGGCGAAGGCGGCCTACGACCAGCTGGTGGCCGAGGGCTATCTGACGGCGCGACAGGGCTCGGGCACCCGGGTCGCCTCGCTGCCCCCCTCGCTCGACGCCGAGGCGCCGCAGGCCGACGCACACGCGCGTGCCCCGCGTTTCGACCTGCGCCCCGGCAGCCCTGACGTCGGCGCGTTCCCGGCGGCGGCCTGGCTGCGCGCGCTGCGCCGGGCCATAGCGACGGCGCCCTCACTGGCGTACGACTACGGCGACCCGCGCGGCCGGATCGAGCTGCGCACGGCGCTCTCCGGCTATCTGGGCCGGGCGCGCGGGGTGCTCGCGCCGCCGGAGCGGATCGTCATCACCTCCGGGTACGTGCAGGGCCTCGCGCTCCTCACGCGCGTGCTGGACGGCGCGGCCGTCGCCATGGAGGACCCCGGACTGCCGTTCCACCGGGAGGTCGTGCGGCGCAACGGCGGAACGGTCCTGCCGGTCCCGGTGGACGCGCGCGGGGTGCGCCCAGGGGAGCTGGGCGAGGCGGCCGCGGTGGTGGTCACCCCGGCGCACCAGTACCCGACCGGGGTGACCCTGCGTCCCGAGCGGCGACGGGAGCTCGGCGACTGGGCACGCGCGCGTGGTGGGCTGATCGTCGAGGACGACTACGACGGGGAGTTCCGCTACGACCGCCAGCCGGTGGGCGCGTTGCAGGGCATGGCGCCCGGCCAGGTGGTGTACCTCGGCACGGCCTCCAAGACGCTCGGCCCGGCGCTGCGGCTCGGCTGGATGGTGCTGCCGCCGCACCTGGTCGACGCGGTCGCCGACGCCAAGCTGCACAGCGACCACCACACCGAGACCATCGGGCAGCTGGCGCTGGCCGAACTGATCGACAGCCATGCCTACGACCGGCACGTCCGCGCCTGCCGGCTGCGCTACCGGCGCCGCCGCGACCAGCTGCTGGACCGGCTGGGCGCGGGCCGGAGCGTGCACGGCGTCGCGGCCGGCCTGCACGCCCTGATCGACGTGCCCGACGAGGCCGAGGCGCTGGCCCGCGCGGAGGCGGAGGGCCTCGCGCTGGGCGCCCTGGGCGACCACTGGCATGCCCCCGGCCCCGGCAGGCCGCAGGGCCTCGTCGTCGGCTACGGCACGCCCCGTGAACGCGCGTACCCGGAGGCGCTGGAGGTGCTGGCGAAGGTGCTGGACACGGGGTGAACGGCCCTCACAGGACCGGGTCCGTCCCTATGCCGTCAGCAGTGAAGGATCCTTCTTCCACTTGAGGATCTTGTCGAAGCTGACCACCGTGCCGCCGCGGCCGGGCTTCGCGCCGATGTGGACGTGGTCGGCGAGTTCCCGGATGAGACAGAGGCCGCGGCCGTGCTCGGCGTCCGGGCGGGCGGGCCGGATCTCAGCGGCGCGGGAGAAACCCGGTCCGGAATCGGCCACTTCGATGCGGCACTTCTCACCGTCGAGATACGCGGTCACCCGATAGGCCTCCGAGGCGCCGCCGTTCGGGGCGCCACCGCCGTGCTCGACGGCGTTCGCGCAGGCCTCGCTCAGGGCGACGGAGAGATCGTAGGAGATCTCGGGGTCGACGCCCGCCGTCTCCATGGTGCCGATCAGCAGCCGCCGGGCGAGCGGCACGCTCGCGGCCTCGCGGCGCAAATGGAGAGACCACCAGATGCTCATGCTCCAGCCTCCTGGCCGCGGCTCGACATACCGATACGTATTGCCGCCCGTAGGGGGACGTAAGCACACCGTTGACGTGACTCCGCCCATACAGCCGATGCGCCGGGGGAGGAATCGGTGTATGAGGGACGTTCCCACGGCCCTGCCGTAGGGCGCCGATAAGCCCAGTGGGATGATGAGGCCGCCATGACTGCCCCCCACCCGCGCACGGCGCGCCCCGGAGCCGGGCTCCGGATCCTGCGGGCCGCGGTGTTCGCCGCGGTCTGTGTCGCGCTGTCCGCGTGCGGACACACCCTCGCCTCCTGCGCGGGACTGCCGCTGTGGACGCTGGGTGCGGGCTTCGTCGGCTGTCTGCTGCTCGTGGTGCCGCTCGCCGGGCGGGCCCGCTCGCTGCCGGGCATCGCCGCGCTGCTGGCCCTCGGCCAGACCGCGCTGCACACGCTGTTCGGGCTGGGCCAGCACGGGGCCGCCATGGTCTCGGCCGGGATGACCTCGGGCGGGATGACCTCGGACGGCATGGCGACGGCGGCACCGGGTGCGCGCGGCTCCTCGTTGAGCGACACCGCGCTCGTGGAGCAGGCCGCGCGCTTCCTGTGCGGGGCGAACCCCTCCGCCCTCACCCCCGGGCGCGCCTTCCACGTCCTGTTCGCCGCCCACCTCATCGACCGCTCGGGCCGGCCCGTCACCCTCCTGGGCGGTATGGACCACACCCAGGACGCCACCGGCTCCGCCGCCGGGCTGCTGCCCTCGCTGCCGATGCTGCTCGGCCACGTCCTCGCGGCCGTCGCCGCCGGCTGGCTGCTGCGCCGCGGCGACCTGGCCCTGCTGAGGCTGATCGAGCTGTCGGCGCACGGAGTCGCCGAGGGGGCGCTCGTACGGTCCCTGCGGGCAGCGCTCGCGCTGGCGCACGTCCTGTGCGCCGGGCTGCTCCCCGCCTCCGGGCCCGGTCCGCGCGGCCGTCGCAGCGCGCGGGACGACGCGCCCGGCCCGCACGCCCTCGCACTCCAGCACACGGTGATCCGCCGCGGCCCGCCGGCCGCCGGTTTCCTCCTCGCCGCCTGACGCGACGCGTGCGCCACTCCACTGATCCGAGCTGATCCGAGCTGATCCGAGCTGATCCGAGAGGGAGAGGGCTGCCGCCGTCGCGCGGCACGCGCGCGTGCGCGTACCTCTCCTCGCCCTCAGAACTCTCAGAGTGGAGTGCTCCTGTCATGCAGGCTTTCCGTATCGCTTCCCGTGTCACCGCTGCCGGCGCCGTCGCGGGCACGGCCGTACTGGCGCTGTCCGCCCCCGCCTTCGCGCACGTCACCGTGCAGCCGGAGGGCGCCGCGGCCAAGGGCGGCTACGCGGTCGTCGACTTCAAGGTCCCCAACGAGCGCGACAAGGCCTCGACCACCAAGGTCGAGGTCAGCCTCCCGGCCGACCACCCGATCGCCTCGGTCATGGCCCAGCCCGTCCCCGGCTGGAACGTGCAGGTCACCAAGGCCAAGCTGGCCAAGCCGCTGACCGTGCACCACGAGAAGATCGACGAGGCCGTCACCAAGGTCACCTGGACCGCCGCCGACGGCCAGGGCATCCAGCCCGGCTACTTCCAGAAGTTCCCGCTCTCCCTCGGTGCCCTGCCCGACAACACCGACCAGCTCGTCTTCAAGGCGGTCCAGACGTACTCCGACAAGGAGGTCGTCCGCTGGATCGAGGTGCCGCAGGCCGGCCAGGACGAGCCGGAGAACCCGGCGCCGGTGCTGGAGCTGTCCGCCGCGACCGACGACCACCACGGCACGGCGAGCGCCAAGGACGCCTCCGACCCGACCGGGAACCCGGCCGCCGCCACCGGCTCCGGCTCCCGCACCGACACCACCGCGCGCGTGCTCGGCGTGGCCGGCATCGTCGTGGGCGTCGCGGGCGTGGCCTACGGCGTCCTCGCGGGCCGCCGCCGCACCGCCTGAGCCCCCTCCGCTTCCGGACCGCGCCCCGGGGCCGTACGACGCGTGCGACGCTGACATGGCCGTTGTCACGGCTGTCGTACGACCCCGGTGCGCACCGGAGTACTCACCATCTGGGACATTTTTCTATGCGCAAGAAGACGTTCGCCGCGGCCGCGCTGCTCGCCGCCGCCACCCTGACCCTGACCGCCTGCGGCAGCGGGAACGACGGCAAGTCGCCGATCGCCGTGGTCACGGAGGAGTCCGACTCGGGCAAGGCCGCCATCGTCCTCGACAAGCCCTTCGAGAAGCCGGACCTCGTCCTCACCGACACGCACGGCGAGAAGTACGACCTCCGCAAGGAGACCCACGGCCGTCCGACCCTGCTGTACTTCGGCTACACCCACTGCCCCGACATCTGCCCGACGACGATGAGCAACATCGCCGTCGCCAAGAAGGCGCTGCCCAAGGCCGAGCAGAACGACCTGCGGGTCGTGTTCGTCACCACCGACCCCGGCCGTGACACCCCGGCCGGACTGGGCAAGTGGCTCAAGGGCATCGACCCGCAGTTCATCGGTCTGACCGGGGACTTCGCCACCATCCAGGCCGCTGCCCGCTCGGTCGGCATCACCGTGGAGCCGACGACGAAGGACAAGAACGGCAAGCTCGTCTCCGTCCACGGCACCCAGGTCATCGCCTTCTCACCGAAGACGGACGGCGGTTACGTCTACTACGGCGAGAACGCCACGGTCGACGACTACGCCAAGGGCCTGCCCAAGATCGCGAAGGGGGCGAAGCCGTGAGGCGCCACACCCTTCTGACGGCGGCTGTCTGCACCGGTGCCCTCGCCCTCGCCGGCTGCGCGGGCTCCGGGCCGAAGGCCGGCTCCCCGGCGGCCGAGCTGTCGGTGAACGGGCCGTACATGCCGCAGCCGGTCTCCGCCGACATGGCCGCGGGCTTTCTGACGATCACCAACAAGGGCGGCGCGAAGGACGAGCTGACCGCGGTGAGCAGTGACGCCGCCGGCCAGGTCACCATGCACAGCACCATGGGCGGCGCCATGCAGGAGAAGTCCTCCTTCGCGATACCCGCCCATGGTCAACTGGTGTTCAAAAGCGGCGGCAACCACCTGATGTTCGAGAAGCTGAAGCGCAAGCCCAGGCAGGGCCAGACGGTCACCGTGAAGCTCACCTTCGCCAAGTCCGGGCCCCTCACCGTCGAGATGCCGGTGAAGTCCGCCACGTACAACCCGTCGACCGGCCACTGAAGGAGGGACCGACCACGTGACGCGGACCATCACCCCCACACGGCACCGGGGCAGCCTGCGCACCCTGGTGCTGCTGCTCCTCGCCGTCTTCGGCGCACTGCTCGCGGGTGCCGGACCGGCCTCCGCCCACGCGGCGCTGACCGGCAGCGACCCCGCGCAGGGGGTGGTGGTCAAGCAGGCCCCCAGCCAGGTGGCGCTCACCTTCTCCGAGAAGGTGGCGATGAACGACGACTCCCTGCGCGTCCTCGACCCCAGGGGCAAGCCGGTCCAGACCGGCAGACCCGCCAACCTGAGCGGGACGACCTACGCCGTGCGGCTCAGGAGCGGCCTGGGCAAGGGCACCTACACGGTGACCTACCAGGTCGTCTCGGCCGACAGCCACCCCGTATCGGGCGCCTACACCTTCTCCGTCGGGGCGCCCTCGCCGACCGTGGTCTCCGGCACCGGGCCGGTCGCGGGCGGCGGAGTCGTGGGCGGGCTCTACGCCTTCGGGCGGTACGCCTCGTACGCCGGGTTCCTCGTGCTCGCGGGCGGCGCGGCCTTCGTGCTCGCCTGCTGGCAGCGCGGCGCGGGCGTACGGGCCCTGCAACGGCTGGTCGTCGGCGGCTGGCTCACGCTCACCGCGGCCACCCTGTGGCTGCTGCTCCTGCGTGGCGCGTACACCACCTCCGGGAAGGTCGCCGACGTCTTCGACCTCGGTCTGCTCGGCCAGGTGCTGCAGACCAAGACCGGTGCGGCGCTGGTCTCCCGGCTGCTGCTGCTCGCCGCCGCCGCGCTGTTCATCGCCGTCCTCTTCGGCGCCTACACCAAGCGGGAGGAGGGCCAGGAGAAGCGCGATCTGACCTTCGGGCTAGCCATCGGCGGTGTGGTCGTCGCGGCGGGGCTCGCGACCAGCTGGGCCATGGCCGAGCACGCCTCGGTCGGACTCCAGCCGGGCATCGCCATGCCGGTCGACGTCGTCCACCTGCTCGCCGTCGCCACGTGGCTGGGCGGGCTCACCGCCCTGCTGGTCGCCCTGTACCGGGCGCCCGCCGAGACACCGGTCCAGGCCGCGGCGGTGCGCCGTTTCTCCCGTGTGGCCTTCGGCTCCGTCGTCGCGCTCGTCGCGACCGGCACCTACCAGTCCTGGCGCCAGCTCGGCTCCTGGTCGGCGTTCACCGACACCCGGTACGGACAGCTGCTGCTGGTCAAGATCGGGCTGGTGGCGCTGCTGGTCGGCATCGCCTCGGTGTCACGGCGGTGGACGGGCCGGCTCGCCGACACGGCCGCCGCCACAGCCGAGAAGCCCGCGAAGGAACGGGTCACCTCGGGTGCGGCCAAGCAGTCCAACAAGGGCAAGACCAGCGGAGACCCCCGGCGCGCCGCCCAGCTCGCCCGGCAGCGGGCCGCGATGGACGCCGCCCGGCAGAAGCGGCTGCGGGACGGCGACCCGAACCGTTTCGGGCTGCGCCGCTCGGTGCTCGCCGAGGCCGGTGTCGCGGTCGTCCTGCTCGCCGTCACCACCTGGCTGACCCAGAC
The DNA here is from genome assembly GCF_040297165.1 of Streptomyces sp. NPDC001851. Lineage (NCBI taxonomy): Bacteria > Bacillati > Actinomycetota > Actinomycetes > Kitasatosporales > Streptomycetaceae > Streptomyces > Streptomyces sp. NPDC001851. The sequence goes on from NZ_JBEOYR010000006.1 coordinate 54,390, forward strand.
CGAGCCGGGCCGTACCGAGCTGGAGGCCAAGGCCGCCACCTCGTCCTCTGCGAGCTCTTCCACGGCGCCCTCGAACGGCGCGCTCACCCTGGACATGCCCTTCGACACCGGCGGCACCGACGGCAAGGGTGTCGTCAGCATCGACCTCGATCCCGCGCGCGTGGGCGGCAACGAGATGCATGTGTACGTCCAGCGGCCCAACGGCCGGGCCTTCGACATCCCCGAGGTGAAGGTCGCCTTCACCCTGGAGGCGAAGAAGATCGGCCCGCTTCCCGTGACCCCCGACCACATCACGACCGGCCACTGGTCGGCGAGCGGTGTGCAGATCCCCATGGCCGGCGACTGGAAGATCGCCGTCACCGTGCGGACCTCCGACATCGACCAGGTGACCGTCTCCAAGAACGCGCAGATCGGCTGAACGACACCATGCCCGACCAGTCCATCCCCCAGACCCGCATACCGGCCGAGGCATCCGAGGCGTCCGAGCCCGCGGGCGGCCACGGCATCTCCCGGCGTGCCCTGCTCGGAACCGCGGGCGCCACCGGGCTGGTGCTCGGCGCGGCCGGCGGGGCCGTGGGGTACGCCTCCGCCCCCGCCCAGGCGACCCCGCTGACCTCGGTGGGCTCCGACCGGGCGATGTTTCACGGGAAACATCAGCCCGGTATCACCGAGGGACTCCAGGCGTGCGGCCATGTCGTCGCCTTCGACCTGGTGGCGGGCGCGGGCCGCAAGGAGGCAGCGGCGCTGCTGCGCCGCTGGTCGGCGACGGCCGAGCGGCTGATGGCGGGCGAGGCCGCGCCGCACGACGACACCGATGTGGCCCGCGACGCCGGGCCGTCCTCGCTGACGATCACCTTCGGCTTCGGGCACTCCTTCTTCGGCAGGACCGGTCTGGAGAAGCAGCGGCCGACCGCGCTGGACCCACTGCCGGACTTCTCCTCCGACCACCTCGACAAAGCGCGCAGCGACGGCGACCTGTGGGTGCAGATCGGTGCGAACGACGCCCTGGTGGCCTTCCACGCCCTGCGCGCGATCCAGAAGGACGCGGGCGGTGCGGCCCGGCTGCGCTGGCAGATGAACGGTTTCAACCGCGCCCCGGGGGCCACCGCACACCCCATGACGGCCCGCAACCTCATGGGCCAGCTGGACGGCACCCGCAATCCGAAGCCGGCGGACCCCGACTTCGACCGGCGGATCTTCGTGCCCGCCTCGGGCGAGCCCGCCTGGATGGCGAACGGCTCCTATGCCGTCGTACGCCGCATCCGCATGCTCCTGGACGACTGGGAGAAGCTGTCGGTGCCGGCTCAGGAGGCGGTCATCGGGCGCCGGAAGTCCAACGGGGCGCCGCTGTCCGGGGGCGACGAGACGACCCCGATGGACCTGGAGAAGGCCGATGCCAAGGGCGGATACGTCGTCCCGCTCAACGCGCACGCCCGGATCACCCGGCCCGACAGGAACGGTGGCGCGGCCATGCTGCGGCGCCCCTTCTCCTACCACGACGGCTTCGACGCGGACGGCACTCCGGACGCCGGTCTGCTGTTCATCTGCTGGCAGGCGGACCCGCTGCGCGGCTTCGTACCGGTGCAGCGCAAGCTCGACCGGGGCGACGCGCTGTCGCCGTTCATCCGGCACGAGGCGAGCGGACTGTTCGCGGTGCCGGGCGGAGCGGCGAAGGGCGAGTATGTGGGGCAGCGGCTGCTGGAAGGGTGAATATCCGGAACCAAACCACCCGGTCGTGTGGTGTTCACGGGACGCCGGGGCCGCTGGGCCCTGCGCCCATTAGGGTGAGGACATGCCAGCGAGCTATGCGTATCTCGGCCCGGAGGGCACCTTCACCGAGGTCGCCCTGCGGACGCTCCCGGAGGCGGCCACCCGGGAGCTGATCCCGTATGTGTCGGTGCAGTCCGCGCTGGACGCGGTGCGGACCGGGGAGGCCGAGGCGGCGTTCGTACCGATCGAGAACTCCGTCGAGGGCGGTATCACCACGACTCTGGACGAGCTGGTCGCGGGCGAGCCGCTGATGATCTACCGCGAAGTGCTGCTGTCGATCACCTTCGCGCTGCTGGTCCGGCCCGGCACCGAGCTGTCGGACATCAAGACGGTCTCCGCCCACCCGGCGGCCCAGTCGCAAGTGCGCAACTGGCTGCGGAAGAACCTTCCCGACGCCGCGTGGGAGTCGGCCGCCTCGAACGCGGACGCCGCCCGTCTGGTGCAGGAGGGCCGGTACGACGCCGCCTTCGCCGGCGAGTTCGCCGCCTCGCGGTACGGCCTTGAGGCCCTGGAGACCGGGATCCACGACTTCCCGGAGACCGCGCAGACCCGGTTCGTGCTGGTCGGCCGCCCGGCCCGGCCCGCCGCGCCGTCCGGTGCCGACAAGACCTCGGTGGTGCTGTGGCAGCGCGACGACCACCCCGGTGCCCTGCGGGACCTGCTGGGTGAGTTCGCCTCGCGCGGGATCAACCTGATGCTGCTGCAGTCCCGGCCGACCGGCGCCGGCATCGGCAACTACTGCTTCTGCATAGACGCCGAGGGCCATATCTCCGACCGGCGCATGGCGGAGGCGCTGATGGGGCTGAAGCGGATCTGTCTCCAGGTGCGTTTCCTCGGCTCCTATCCGCGTGCGGACATCAACCCGGACGGGGCTCCGGCGACGCGGCCGGGGACCTCGGACGAGGAGTTCATGGCGGCGGCGGACTGGGTGGCGCGCTGCCAGGACGGCCGGTTCTAGCCAGTCCTACCTGCATACCATCGTTATCCACAGAGGTTATCCACAGGTGCCCTTCTCGACCTGGGGACAAGTCGACAGACGAGGGTGACCGGGTCGACAAATCGCCCTGCAGCCCCTAGATCGGGTCACCGTCGCATGGGTCACCCTTCGCCCATCCGTTTCCTTTGGTTCATCTTTTAGGGCGACCGTTTTCCACCCGAAAGCAGGTGTCGAGGCGGTTTGACCCGGGAATTCTTCCCTCCGTTCCTCACTACCGGAGTGATCAATTCCGAAGTCCACAGACCTTCCACACAGCCTGTGGATAACTCTTCGGAGGGTGCGGATTCCTGTGGACAACCGAGCCGCCAAGTCCCCTTCTCCACAAGGGAATCCGGTCAACCCGAGGCCCAGGGCATGCCCCGTCCCAGGGAGTGAGACACTTTTCCTTGACACGCTCGGCAATTACCGCATAACGGACCGTAAGCCGCGAATCGGAACGCTCGGAATAGATTCGTGAGCGGCAACCCGGCACCGGTAGCCTTGGCCCCGTGATTGACCTTCGCCTGCTCCGTGAGGACCCCGACCGTGTGCGCGCGTCCCAGCGCGCCCGTGGAGAGGACGTCGCGCTCGTCGACTCCCTCCTGTCTGCCGACGAGCGGCGCAGGTCCTCCGGCGTCCGCTTCGACGAGCTGCGTGCCGAGCAGAAGCAGCTCGGCAAGCTCATCCCCAAGGCCACCGGCGACGAGAAGGCCGAGCTGCTGAAGCGGGCGAGCCAGCTCGCCGCCGACGTCAAGGCCGCCGACGCCGAGCGCGACGCGGCCGACGCCGAGACCCAGGAGCTGCTGCTCCGGCTCGGCAACCTCGTCCACCCCGACGTGCCCGTCGGCGGCGAGGAGGACTTCGCCACGCTGGAGACGCACGGCACGATCCGCGACTTCGGCGCCGAGGGCTTCGAGCCCAAGGACCACCTGGAGCTCGGCCAGCTGCTCGGTGCCATCGACGTCGAGCGCGGCGCCAAGGTCTCCGGCTCCCGCTTCTACTTCCTCACCGGCGTCGGCGCCCTGCTGGAACTCGCCCTGGTGAACGCGGCGATCGCCCAGGCCACCGCGGCCGGCTTCACGCCCATGCTCACCCCGGCCCTGGTCCGGCCCCAGTCCATGGCGGGCACCGGCTTCCTCGGCCAGGCCGCCCAGGACGTCTACCACCTCGACAAGGACGACCTGTACCTGGTCGGCACCTCCGAGGTGCCGCTGGCGGCCTACCACATGGACGAGATCATCGACGCCGACAGGCTGCCGCTGCGGTACGCGGGCTTCTCGCCCTGCTTCCGCCGCGAGGCCGGCTCGCACGGCAAGGACACGCGGGGCATCTTCCGTGTGCACCAGTTCGACAAGGTCGAGATGTTCTCCTACGTCGCGCCGGAGGACTCCCAGGCCGAGCACCAGCGGCTGCTGGAGTGGGAGAAGCAGTGGCTGACCTCGCTGGAGCTGCCGTTCCGCGTCATCGACGTCGCCAGTGGTGACCTCGGCTCCTCGGCCGCCCGCAAGTTCGACTGCGAGGCGTGGATCCCGACCCAGGGCAAGTACCGCGAGCTGACCTCGACCTCGGACTGCACCGAGTTCCAGTCCCGCCGGCTGTCGATCCGGGTCCGCGACGGCAAGCAGGTCAAGCCGCTCGCCACGCTCAACGGCACGCTGTGCGCCGTACCGCGCACGATCGTGGCGATCCTGGAGAACCACCAGCAGGCCGACGGCTCCGTCCGGGTCCCCGAGGTGCTGCGCCCGTACCTGGGCGGCCGGGAGGTCCTGGAGCCGGTCGCGAAGTGAGCGCCGGTTTCCCGTACCGCCTGATCGCCACCGACCTCGACGGAACGCTCCTGCGCTCCGACGAGTCGGTCTCGCAGCGCACCCGTGACGCGCTCGCCGCGGCCACCGCGGCGGGCGCGGCCCACATCGTCGTCACCGGCCGCGCGGTCCCGTGGACCCGGCACATCCTGGACGACCTCGGCTACGACGGCCTCGCCGTCTGCGGCCAGGGCGCGCAGGTCTACGACGCCGGCGCGCACCGCCTGCTGACGTCCGTGACCCTGGACCGGCAGCTGGCGGGCGTGGCCCTGGCCAAGATCGAGGCCGAGGTGGGCCCGCTGTACCTGGCGGCCAGCCGGGACGGTCTGGACGGCGAGGTGCTGGTGGGGCCGGGGTACGCGGTCACCGGCAGCCTCCCGGCCACCCCGTTCACGGACGCGTCCGACCTCTGGACGGCCCCGCTGGGCAAGATCTACCTGCAGCATCCGACGATGGGCGACGACGAGCTCGCGGAGGCCGCCCGGCAGGCTGCCGGAGGCTTCGTCACGGTCGCCATGGCGGGCGAGGGCATCGTGGAACTGCTCCCGCTGGGCCTGTCCAAGGCCACGGGCCTGTCCCTCGCCGCCCGCCGTCTCGGCCTGAAGGCCGCGGACACGATCGCCTTCGGCGACATGCCGAACGACATCCCGATGTTCGCCTGGGCCGCCCACGGGGTGGCCATGGGAGACGCCCACGAGGAACTCCGCGCGGTGGCCGACGAGGTGACCCTGTCCAACGAGCAGGACGGGATCGCGGTGGTGCTGGAGCGTTTCCTGGCCTAGCCGGAGGGGTCCCGCCGTGGGCCCCTGTCCGTCGCCGGGTGCGGGACCGTTGTGGTTGATCGCGCGGTTCCCCGCGCCCCTGGGGGTTGCAGTGCGGCTGTCTGCGAAGTCCACGCAGCCGCGGGCAGTCGTGCCGCTGGGGCGGCGCGGGTGGGCGCTGGGGGTGCCCCCTCTGGGAGAGGAACCTCATGGCACCGAGTTGCGCGACTCATCCGGCCGCCCCAGCGCGGGTGCCCTCTTCGCAGGAGAGGGCCACAGGGAAGGCGGCCCACGCAAGCGCAGCGCTCACGTGCTCGAAGCGGCCGCCCCGGGCTGCCCCTCAGGGCTCGACGGTGGGGTAACTACACCGGAGCCGGCCTCGGGCCGCCCTGTCGGGAGCTGGGCGTACTGCCGTGCATGGACATCGCCCACCTCCACTCCCAGAACATGGCGCCGGGACGTTCCCGGCGGAAGGGGCACAACCACTCTGCCCCGCCGCCGAGTTGGACGCCACCGAATTACCGGCGGCGCCACCTGCGGCGCCGCGCCCTGCTGAAGAACCAGCCCGCCGGCGGCTCCTCGGAGCGCCACGGCTGCGGCTCCGGTTCCTCGGCCCGCCAGCGGGCGGCGAGCATCCGGGCCCGGGCGGACGGCTCGGCGGTCCCGGCGGCGCGTATGAAGTCCTCGTCCAGGACCAGCCCGTCCCAGACGTCACCCTCGGGCCGCCCGCGCCCCGCGTTCGGCGCGTTCCCCGGTATCTCCTCTGCCATGAGCGGCCTCCTGCCGTCCTTCCGCTGTGCCCGGTCCGCCCGGACCGGCGTGCACTCCCGTCGAGCCGCCGGAGGCCTACTCCTCGCCCGCCAGCTTCAGCGTCCGCAGCTTCTGCCCGGCGTACCAGGTGGCCAGCACGGTGACCGCCACCAGCAGCACGGTGGCCGTCGGCAGGCCCACTTCCGAGGTGACCAGGTCGCCCCCGGTGATCTTGTGGGCGACGGCCAGCGACCACTGCTGGACGCTCAGCGTGCGCGCACCGGGCACAAGGGAGCCGAAGAGGGCCTCCCAGACGAGTGCATAGACCAGTCCGAAGACCACCGCGTGCCGGGACACGGTGCCGAGGAGCAGGAAGAGCGCGGAGTACGCGATGGAGGAGACCAGTGCGGCCACCGTGTAGGCGACGGCGATCTGCTGGCCGTTGCCGTTGAGGATCAGGCCCGCGATCAGGGTCGGTACCGCCGAGAAGACCATGGTCACGGCGATGGCGACGATCAGCTTGGTGAAGATGATCGCGGACCGCTTCAGCGGCTTGGACAGCAGATAGACGACGGAGCCGTCGTCTATCTCCGGCCCGATGGCGCCCGTACCGGCGATGACGCCGATGATCGGCACCATGGTGGCGATCGCGAAGCCGCCGAGCACATTGGCGGCGGTCTGGTCGTCGGCTCCGGTCAGGCCGCGCACGGCCACCGAGAGCACGATCAGCAGCAGCGGCAGCGCGCCCAGGATGAGGGCCCGACGGCGGCCGAGCAGGGCCCGGTAGGTGAGCCGGGCGACGGTGGGGTCGTACATCTTCGGCCTCCTACGCCGCGACCAGATACGAGAAGACGGACTCCAGGGACTCGTCCGACGGCGAGACCGTGAGCAGCCGGATGCCGTGGTCCCGGGCGACCTTCGGCAGCAGGGCGGTGAAGCGGCCGAAGTCGACGGCCTGGACACGCAGCGCGCCCTCGGTCAGGTCGACCTCGATGCCGGCCGTCGAGGGGTCCGCGATCAGTGCGGCCGCCAGGGCGCGGTCGTCGCTGGAGCGGACCAGATAGCGGTGCGGGCGGTCGGTCATCAGCCGGCGGATCCTGCGGAAGTCGCCGCTGGCGGCGTGCCTCCCGGCGACGACGACCTCGATGTGCCGGGCGAGCTGTTCGACCTCTTCGAGGATGTGCGAGGAGAACAGCACGGTGCGGCCCTCGTCGCCCATCTTGCGCAGCAGGTCCATCAGTTGCATGCGCTGGCGGGGGTCCATGCCGTTGAACGGCTCGTCGAGCAGGAGCAGCGACGGATCGTGGACCAGCGCGCTCGCCATCTTCACGCGCTGCCGCATGCCCTTGGAGTACGTGGAGATCTTCCGGTCCTGCGCGTACTCCATCTCGACCGTGGCGAGGGCGCGTTGGGCCGCCTTGTCGCCCAGTCCGTGCAGTTCGGCGTTGGCGACGACGAATTCGCGGCCGGTGAGGAAGTCGTACATCGCCTCGCGTTCGGGGACGATGCCGATGTGCTGGTAGATCTGCTCGTTGCGCCACACCGGCTGTCCGTCGAGGGTGACGGTGCCGGTGGACGGGGCGAGGAAGCCGCCCATCATGTTGATCAGGGTGGACTTTCCGGCGCCGTTGGGGCCGAGCAGGCCGGTGACGCCGGGGCCGATGGTCATGGTGATGTCGTTGACGGCGACCACGTTGCCGAACCAGCGGGAGACGTGGTCGATGGAGAGCGTGGTCACAGGCCCACCTTCTTGTAGCGGCGCATCAGCAGGCCGTAGCTGCCGGCGATCAGGGCGAGCACGACCAGGACGTAGACCACGCCCTGACCGGCCGAGGGATCGACGGCCCCGGGGTTGCGGGCGGTCGCGCCCAGGAAGGCCGACTGGACGCCGTCGACGAGCGTGACGGGCGAGAACAGGCCGATCCACGGGATGGCGCTGGAGTGGTTCTGCACGTCGGCGATGGCCTGGAGTGTGCTGACCGCGCCGTAGGAGATGATCATCACGGCGATCACCGCGGCGATGCCGAAGCCCCGGCGCGGGGTGACGGCGGCGATGACCAGGCCGATGCCGGCGAAGAGCAGGGAGAGCAGGGCCACGGAGACCAGTCCCTCGGCGAATTCCTTCGTCTGGTGGGCGAAGCCCAGCTTGGACAGCAGCGCGCCCACGTACATCACGAGCAGGGGAGCCGCGGTGAGGATGAAGATCGCCGAGGCGAGCGCGGCGAACTTGGCGCGTACGTAGTCGGCGGTCTCGATCGGCCGCGAGAAGTACAGCGGTACGGTCTTGAAGCGCAGGTCGCGGGAGACGGCCTGGGGTGCCTGCGCTGCGACGTACAGGCTGATCACGGCCTGCATCATGATCGCGTAGCGGGTGTAGGCCACCGGCAGTTCATGCGCCTTGGTGAAGACCGCGACGGCCACCATGATGGCCGCGGGCACGCACATCACCGCGAACAGCAGCATCGGCAGCACCTTGGTCTTGGCCGAGCGGCCGAGTCCGTAGGCACCGCGCAGGGACTGCGCGTACAGCGAGCGGCGGGCGTAGGCGCGGCCGAGGCGGGGGCCGTCGTAGCCGCGGTAGCCGATGTCGTGGATGCGGGTCTGGTGACCCGCGGGGGAGGTCAGGGGCTGGTCAACCGCCATGGCCGACGGCCTCCTTCCGTTGGTCGTCGTTGCTGTTCCGCTCGTCGCCGCTGGTGAACACCTCGGAGATGTGGTGCCGGCGCTGCTCCATGCGGACCAGACCTAGCCCGAGGTCGGCGACGACGTCGCGGATCACGTCGTAGGTCTGCTCGCCTTGGGCGGTCAGCAGCAGGATGTGTCCGGCGCCGGGCAGACCGGCGCCCTCGCTCTCGGTGACCACGCCGCGCGCGTGGAGCGCCTCGCGGACCGCGCGGGTGCCGTCGGGGTGGGTGTCGCTGTCCGTGACCTCGATCGCGAGGGTGGTCGTGGTCTGGGTGAAGTCGGTGGTGGAGCTGGAGCGCAGCAGCTTGCCGCCGTCGATGACGACGACGTGGTCGCAGGTGCGTTCCAGTTCGCCGAGGAGGTGGGAGGTGACCAGGACCGAGATGCCGAACTCGGTGTGGATGCGGCGGATCAGGCCCAGCATCTCGTCCCGGCCGACCGGGTCGAGACCGTTGGTCGGCTCGTCCAGGAACACCAGCTGCGGGTCGTGCACCAGCGCCTGGGCGAGCTTCACGCGCTGCTTCATGCCGGTCGAGTAGCCGCCGATGGGGCGGTAGCGCTCCTCGTACAGGCCGACATGGCGCAGGGTGTCCGCGGTGCGCTCGCGCGCGGCGGTGGGCGGCAGACCGGACATGCGCGCCATGTGCACGACGAACTCGGTGGCCGAGACGTCGGGGGGCAGGCAGTCGTGCTCCGGCATGTAGCCGACGCGCTCGCGGATGGCGCCGCCCTCGGTGGCGACGTCGAGGCCGAGCACCTCGGCGCGGCCCTCGCTCGCGGGGGACAGACCCAGCAGGATCTTGATCAGGGTGGACTTGCCGGCGCCGTTGGCTCCGACGAGTCCGGTCACACCGGGCCCGATGTCCACGGACAGCCGGTCGAGCGCGGTCACCCGGGGGAACCGCTTGCTCAGGCTTTCGGTCGCGATCACAGTCACGTCTACCACGGTAGTGATCCGGGCCACGCCGGTCGTCAGACCTCAGAGCCGTCTTCGCGTCAGACCCAGGTATTACGGGGCCCTAGGGGTGCCCTGCCTCAGGGCTACCGCGCGTTGTCCACAGCCTGGGCCAGCCTATTGACGTCGCCTCTAACAACTGTCACATTCACCAGTGTCAAGTTACGGACGCGTACCGCGGTCGACCGGACGAGTGGACGAGTCGACGGCACGACGGGACGGGGCGGCATGACGACGACGGCAGCGAGCAGCCAACTCCTGGGGAAACTGGGCGGGTTCCGGCGGGTGCAGCGCCTCGCCTACGAGTGCGCGGAGGCGGTCGCGGCGCGGCTGGAGCCGGGGGTGACCGAGCGCGAGGCGGCGCGGATGCAGCGGGAGTGGCTGCGCGAGCGCGGGGTGCGGGACTGGTTCCACCTGCCCTTCGCCTGGTTCGGCGACCGCACGGCGTTCACGGGCTTCCGCATCCCGCTGCAGTTCTTCCCCACCGACCGCGCCCTGGAGCCCGGGATGCCGTTCATCCTGGACATGGCGCCGGTGTACGGGGGGTGCACGGCGGACATCGGCTACTCGGGCTCGCTCGGCGTGAACCCGGTGCAGGACCGGCTGATGGCCGACCTGGAGGCGCACCGGGAGCTGATCCTGCGCGAGGTGCGCGAGCGGCGCCCGCTGCGCGAGATCTACGAGGACGTGGACCGGCTCATGGTCCGCCAGGGCTACGCCAACCGCCACCGCGCGTACCCGTTCGGCGTGATCGCCCACAAGGTGGACCGTGTGAAGCAGCGCCGCTTCTCCCCCCACCTCTTCGGCTTCGGTACGCAGTCCCTGAAGGGCCTGGCCGCCGACGCGCTGCACGGCCACCGCGAGGGCTGGTCGCCGCTGTGGTCGCCGTACCGCTTCTCGGACCACCCGCCGCAGCCGGGCCTGTGGGCGGTCGAACCACACCTCGGCTTCCGGGGGACGGGCGCGAAGTTCGAGGAGATCCTCGTGGTCACGGACTCGAAGGACCCCGGGGAGAGCGCCTTCTGGCTGGACGACGATCTGCCGCACGTGCGGCGCTGGGCGGAGGAGAAATGACACTGGAAGGCGCGCGGGAGCGCCGGGTGGCGACCGGCGGGGTCGAGCTGTGCGTGGCCGAGCTGGGCGACCCGGAGCAGCCGACGGTGGTGCTGGTGCACGGCTACCCGGACAGCAAGGAGGTCTGGTCGGAGGTCGCCGTCCGCCTCGCAGACCGCTTCCACGTGGTCCTGTACGACGTCCGGGGCCACGGCCGCTCGACGGCTCCCCAGCCGCTGCGCGGCGGCTTCACCCTGGCCAAGCTCACCGACGACTTCCTGGCCGTCGCGGACGCGGTCAGCCCGGACCGCCCGGTCCACCTGGTCGGACACGACTGGGGGTCGGTTCAGTCCTGGGAGTTCGTCACGGTGGGCCGCACGGAGGGCCGTATCGCCTCCTTCACGTCGATGTCCGGGCCGTCCCTGGACCACTTCGGACACTGGATCAACGCGCGCGTGAAGCGCCCGACGCCCCGCCGGGTGGGCCAGCTCCTCGGCCAGGGCGCCAAGTCCTGGTACGTGTACCTGCTGCACACACCGGTCCTGCCCGAGCTGGCCTGGCGCGGCCCGCTCGGCAAGCGCTGGCCGAAGATCCTCCAGCGGGTCGAGAAGGTGCCCGCCGACGGCTATCCGACCTCCTCACTGCCCACCGACGCGGCACACGGCGCCTGGCTGTACCGCGACAACGTCCGCGCCCGGCTGACGAGGCCCCGCCCCGACGCGTACGCGCACGCGCCCGTGCAGCTCATCACGCCCCAAGGGGACGCGTTCCTCTCGGAGCGGCTGTACGACGACCTGGAACAGTGGGTGCCCCGGCTGACCCGGCGCACGCTGTCCGCCAGGCACTGGATCCCGCGCACCCGCCCGGACCAGCTCGCCTCCTGGATCGGGGAGTTCATCATGTCGGTGGAAGGCGGCCGACCGGAGCCGACGGCCACCGGCCGCCACGCCGACCGGTTCGGCGGCCAGTTGGTGCTGGTCACCGGCGCGGGCAGCGGCATCGGGCGGGCCACGGCGTTCGCGTTCGCGGAGGCCGGCGCGCGCGTGGTGGCCGTCGACCGCGACACCGAGGCCGCGGCCCGCACCGCCGAGCTGTCCCGGCTGGCCGGCGCGCCCGAGGCCTGGGCGGAGACGGCCGACGTCTCCGACGAGCAGGCGATGGAGAAGCTCGCCGAGAAGGTGCACCGCGCGTACGGCGTGCCGGACGTGCTGGTCAACAACGCGGGCATCGGCCTGTCGGGCTCGTTCTTCGCCACCACGTCCGACGACTGGCGCAAGGTCCTCGACGTGAACCTGTGGGGCGTGATCCACGGCTGCCGGCTCTTCGGCGGCCGGATGGCCGAGCGCGGCCAGGGCGGCCACATCGTCAACATCGCCTCGGCGGCGGCCTTCCAGCCCTCCCGGGCCCTGCCCGCCTACAGCACCTCCAAGGCGGCGGTGCTGATGCTCTCCGAGTGCCTGCGCGCCGAACTCGCCGGGCGGGGCATCGGTGTCACCGCGATCTGCCCCGGTTTCGTCAACACCAACATCACCTCGACGGCCCGCTTCGCCGGTGTGGACGAGGCGGAGGAGCGCCGCCGCCAGAAGAACTCGGCCCGCCTGTACGGCATGCGCAACTACCCGCCGGAGAAGGTGGCCGAGGCGATCCTGGACGCGGTGGCCCGCAACCGGGCGGTCGTCCCGGTGACCCCGGAGGCCCGCGGCGCCCACCTCATGTCCCGTTTCCTGCCAGGGGCGTTGCGGCGGATCGCGCGCGTGGAGCCGAGGCTGTGACATGACCGGCCCACCGCCCCGGCGCACCTACCGCATCGAGGACCTCGCGCACCACACCGCCACCACGGTCCGGACCATCCGCGCCTACCAGGACCGCGGTCTGCTCCCCCGGCCCGAGCGCCGGGGCCGGGCCAACGTCTACTCCGAGGCGCATGTCACCCGGCTCCACCAGATCGCCCACCTCCTCGACCGCGGCTACACCCTGGCCTCGATCAAGGAACTGCTGGACGCCTGGGACACCGGCCGTGGCCTGGGCGGCGTGCTCGGCCTGGTCACCGAGGTGGAGGGGCCGTGGACGGACGAGCGCCCCGACCGTGTCACGCGCGCCGAGCTGGACGCCCGCTTCGGCGGCACGCCCGACGACGACGCCGTGAGCGAGGCGGTCGAACTCGGGGTGCTGGAGCGGGTCGACGATGATCCAGACGCGTTCCTCGTGCCAAGCCCCCAAGAGCTGTCCGTGGCCGTGGAGTTGCATGCCGCCGGGGTTCCGCTCTCCGCGATCTCGGGCCATCTGCGGGAGTTGAGGGGGCAGGTCGAGCACATCGCCGCCCGCTTCCTGGAGTTCACCACCGAGCACGTCTTCGCACGCTACCTGGACGATCCGGAGCGCCACACGGACGCGCACGCGGCGGAGGCAGCCTCGCTCGTGCGCCGGCTGCGGCCGCTGGCCCAGCAGACGATGGACGCCGAACTGGCCCGGGCCATGCGCTCCTTGGCGACCCGGCACCTGCGTACGCGTCTCGGTGCGGAGCAGCCCCGGGAAGAGCAGCCCGGCACCCGCTCGGTCGCCCTTCCCGCCAAGACGATCGACGCCGTGGAACGGCTCGTTGGGAGCGGGCACGTGTCCGAGTTCATCGCACTGGCCGCCGAACGCGAGGTGATGGCACGCGATTTGGATGAGCTTGCCGCAGATGGCGTGACTGCCAGGCAAGTTGACGAACCGCCCTAAAAGGGGCAGCACTTGTCCACAGATTCGTCAATTCGCCTGTGGATAACTCCACTTGGTTGTGGATCAAACCTACGAACAAAAAAACCTGCGCGATGCACACCCCTCCCGCATGCTGAGCGTATGAGCGGGCCATACGACGAAAGACGCACCGTGAGGGTGTCGAAGTACCTCTCCAGGCATCTGCGCCACCAGCCGGAGCTGATCGGGATCACGCTGGATCCCGGCGGCTGGGTGGAGATCGACACGCTGATCGCCGCGGCCACCGCGCACGGCTTCCGGTTCACACGCGAGGAACTGGACCACGTGGTGGCCACCAACGACAAGCGGCGCTTCGCGATCGAGGGCAGCAGGATCCGGGCCAGCCAGGGCCACAGCGTCGAGGTCGACCTCGACCTGCCCCCGGCGGTCCCGCCGCCGTACCTCTACCACGGGACCGTCGCCCGGAACCTGGACGCGATCCGCGCCGACGGCCTCAGGCCCATGAGCCGGCACGACGTCCACCTCTCCGCCGACCGCGAGACCGCCGCCCGGGTCGGTGCCCGCCGTGGCCGCCCCGTGGTACTCGCCGTCGACGCCGGCGCCATGCACCGCGACGGCCACCTCTTCCGCGTCAGCGCCAACGGAGTCTGGCTGACGAACGCCGTACCACCGCGCTACCTGCGCTTTCCGCAGCCCCACTGACACAGGGCACCGGCCAACGGCGATGATCGGTGGTATGGACCACTCGCACGAGCACTTGCCGACCACCGAGGCCGCCGTCGCCGCGCTGCGCGTCCTTGCCGCCCGCTACGCGCGCGAGATCGAGGTGACCCACGACATCGGCGCCGACCAGACCTCCCGCCGCAGCGCCGCGGGCATCGGGGCGGTCACGGACCCCGACGGGTCCCTGCCGCACGAGGCGTACGCCGAGTTCGGCGGCGTACCCCGGGTGAGCGTGCGGCTCTACCCGGAGGACGATGCGCTGATCGAGGTCGAGGGCATCGAGTGCCACGACATCCGGCGCGACGACGTGCCCGCCTTCCTCCGCTCCGTCTTCGACGGCCTCGCCCACGTCAGGGCGCGCCGCTTCCCGCCCGGCTACCGCCTGGTCGTCCCCCTGCCCGGCGACCGCGCCCACAAGGAGTACGTCCCGATGACCCTGCTCACTCCGTGGCTGAGCAGCCGCGTTCGGTGACCGTTTGGTCCGTTGTCCATGGGTCCGCTTACTCTCGAACGCATGACTCTGCGCCTGAGCACCGTGATCCTTCCCTACCGCCGCTGGAGCGAAGGCGGCCGTTCGGCCTGGGTGCGGGCCGAGCAGCTGGGCTTCCACACCGCGTACACCTACGACCACCTGTCCTGGCGCAGCTTCCGTGACGGGCCCTGGTTCGGCGCGGTCCCGACCCTGACGGCCGCCGCCGGCGCCACCGAGCGGCTGCGCCTCGGCACGCTGGTGACCTCGCCGAACTTCCGGCACCCGGTGACCCTCGCCAAGGAGCTGATCTCCCTGGACGACATCTCCGGCGGCCGGATCACCCTCGGCATCGGCGCCGGCGGCACCGGTTTCGACGCCACCGCGCTGGGCCAGGAGCCGTGGAGCCCGCGTGAGCGCGCCGACCGGTTCGCCGAGTTCGTGCCGCTGCTGGACCGGCTGCTCACCGAGGACGCGGTGACGCACGAGGGCCGCTTCTACTCGGCGCACGAGGCCCGGAACATCCCGGGCTGTGTGCAGCGGCCCCGGCTGCCGTTCGCGGTGGCGGCCACCGGCCCGCGCGGCCTGAAGCTCGCCGCGCGGTACGGGCAGGCCTGGGTGACCACCGGCGACCCGAAGCTGTACGAGTCCGGCACGCCGGAGCAGTCCGTCGAGGCCCTGCGCGGGCAGATCACCAAGCTGTCCGCGGCCTGCGCGGACGCCGGGCGGGATGCGGCCGGCCTGGAGAAGACCCTGCTCACGGGTTTCACCCCGGACCGCGCCCGGCCGCTGCAGTCCCTGGACGCCTTCGTGGACTTCGCGGGCCGCCACCATGAGCTGGGCTTCACCGAGATCGTGATCCACTGGCCCATCCCGGACTCCGACTTCGCCGCGGAAGAGAAGATCTTCGAGCAGATCGCGATGGAGGCCGTGGCTCAGCTGAGCTGACGGGCGGCTGGACTGACGGGCGCTGAGCGTCATCTGTGTCTCATCTGTGCGGAGTCCCGCACGGCCGTGCTGGCATATGCGTGAGAATGGCCGGGTGACCTCAGCGACCAGACAGCCCGGAACTCCCGCCGCCGCCGTACGACCGCGGCTGATCGCCACCGACCTCGACGGCACACTGCTGCGCGACGACAAGTCGGTCTCACCCCGCACGGTCGCCGCGCTGGCCGCCGCGGAGGAGGCGGGCATCGAGGTCTTCTTCGTCACCGGCCGCCCGGCCCGCTGGATGGACGTCGTCAGCGCCCATGTCCACGGCCACGGCCTGGCGATCTGCGGCAACGGCGCCGCCGTGGTCGACCTGCACGGCGGCCCCGGCGCCCACCGCTTCGTCAAGGTGCGCGAACTGGCCCGCGAGAACGCCCTGGACGCCGTACGACTGCTCCGCGAGGCGGCACCCGGCACGGTGTTCGCGGTCGAGCAGACCTACGGCTTCCACCAGGAGCCGGACTATCCCAAGCTGCACATGGAGATACCGGACAACCTGCTGCCCGCCGAGCAACTCCTCGCCCCCCAGGGCCCGGACGCCGACCAGCCCGTGCTCAAGATCCTGGCCTACCACCCGGACCTCGACCCGGACGCCTTCCTCGCGCTCGCCCGGCTCGCGATCGGCGACCGCGCCAACGTCACCCGCTCCAGCCCCAGCGCCCTGCTCGAACTGAGCGGCCCCGAGGTCTCCAAGGCCAGCACCCTCGCTCTGTGCTGCGCGGAGCGCGGTATCTCGCACGAGGAGGTCGTCGCCTTCGGCGACATGCCCAATGACGTCGAGATGCTGACGTGGGCCGGCCACTCGTACGCGATGGGCAACGCCCACCCGGACGTCCTCGCCGCCGCGTCGGGCCGTACGGTCGCCAACAACGAGGACGGCGTCGCGGTCGTCATCGAACAGCTGCTGGCGGAGACCTTCTGACCATACCCGTCACTGGTACCGGCGCCTCCGGTCAGCCCGCCGCCACCAACGACGCCGCCTCCGCCTCCCGTCGTGCCAGTTCCCGCAACGGCCCGTCCGCCGCGAGCAGTTGTGCGTACGTGCCCCGCTGCACCACCCGGCCAGCGTCGAGGACGATCACCTCGTCCACCGCCTCCAGACCGGCCAGTCGATGGGTGATCAGCAGCGTCGTACGGCCCTGAGTGGCGGCCAGCAGATCGGCGGTCAGCGCGTCGGCCGTCGGCAGGTCCAGATGCTCGGCGGGCTCGTCGAGGACCAGGACGGGGAAGTCGGCCAGCAGCGCACGGGCCAGCGCCAGCCGTTGCCGCTGGCCCCCGGACAGCCGCGCTCCGTGCTCCCCGACGAGCGTGTCCAGACCGTCGGGCAGCCCGTCCACCCAGTCCAGCAAGCGGGCCCGGTCCAGCGCCCGGCGCAGCTCGGCCTCGGTGGCGTCCTTCCTGGCCAGCAGCAGGTTCTCGCGTACCGAGCTGTCGAAGAGATGCGCGTCCTGCGCACACAGTCCGACAAGCCGCCGTACGTCGTCACCGGCCAGCGCACGGGCGTCCACACCGGCGAGCGTGTACGAGCCCCGCCGCGGGTCGAGGAAGCGCAGCAGCACCTGGGCGAGGGTGGTCTTGCCGGACCCCGACGCCCCGACCACAGCGATGCGCCGCCCCTCCTCCAGGGTGAGACCGAAGCCGGCCAGCGCTTCCTTCCGCTGCCCCTCATACCGTGCGGCCAGCTCCTTGACCACCAGCGGGAACGGCGAGGCGGGCGCCTGGCGGGGCCGCTCGGGCTCGCGCACGGGCTCCGGAGCGTCGAGCACCTCGTGGACACGCTCGGCGCTCCGCCGCACCCGCTGCCGGTAGCGCACGGCGAGCGGCAACCCCAGTACGGCCTCGAAGGCGGCCAGCGGAGTGAGGACGACCACGGCCATCGCCACACCGTGGAGCCGGCCGGCGGCCACCGCCTGGACGCCGAACAGCGCGGTCGCCGTGACCGTCAGGCCCGAGATCAGCGCGGTCAGCCCGTCGCCGAGCGCTGTCACGGCGGCGGCCCGCGAGGCGATCCGGGTGAGGGTGCCGTCGGCTCGCCGGGCCGCCCCCGTACGGGCGGGTAGGGCACCGGCGACGGTCAGCTCGGCGGTCCCGGTGAGCAGGTCGGTGACGCGGGTGGCGAGGGCACCCCGGGCAGGAGCCAGCCGTCGTTCGGTCCGCCGGGCCACGGTCGCGGTGACGAGGGGGACACCGACACCGGCGGCCACAAGGCCCGCCGCGAGGGCGGCACCGGCCTCGGGCAGCAGCCAGGCCGTGAACCCGACGGAGCCGGCCGACACGGCCACGGCGACCGAGGCGGGCAGCATCCAGCGCAGCCAGTAGTCCTGGAGCGCATCGACGTCCGCGACCAGCCGGGTCAGCAGATCGCCTCGGCGGACGGTCCGCAGTCCGGCGGGTGCCAGCCGCTCCAGACGCCGATAAACGGCGACCCGGGTGTCGGCCAGCATCCGCAGCACGGCGTCGTGCGACACCAGCCGCTCGGCGTACCGGAAGACGGCCCGCCCGATCCCGAAGGCCCGCGTGGCCGTCACGGCCACCATGAGATACAGCACGGGAGGATGCTGCGAGGCCCGCGAAATGAGCCACCCGGAGGTCGCCATCAGCCCCACGGCACTACCGAGCGCCAGACACCTCGACACCACGGCCAGCGCCAACCGCCCCCGGCGGGCCCCGCCAAGCCCCCGAACCCGCGCAAGCACCCGCCCCGAACCCCCGTCCGCCGCCCCGCTCCCACCCCGCCGAGCCCGGGAGACCGAGGCGTCACCTTCCAGTCCACCGAGTCGGGACCCAGCCGAGCCCTGCCCCGCCGGGGTCAGCCCCGCACGGTTGGTGGGTGGGCAAAGGCGGGGGTCCAGCGGGCGGAGCCCCCTGGCAGGTTCGCCGTCGCACCGGTGCGCCACCGGCTCCGCGTCCTCCAGCCGTACCACTCGATCGGCCACCGACAACAACGCCGGCCGATGCACGACGAGCAGCACCGTCCGGCCGGCGGCCAGCCTCCGCACCGCCGCGACGACCTCCGCCTCCGTCGCCCCGTCCAGCGCAGCCGTCGGCTCATCCAGCAACAGCACAGGCCGATCCGCGAGAAACGCCCGAGCCAGAGCCAACCGCTGCCGCTGCCCCGCCGACAGCCCGGCCCCGTCCTCGCCGAGCACGGTCTCGACCCCGTCGGGCAGCGCGTCCACGAACTCCAGCGCACCCGCATCCCGCAGCGCCCGGCGTACGGCACCGTCGTCCGCGTCCGGCCGGGCCAACCGCACGTTCTCCGCGATGGTCCCGGCATACAGATGCGGCCGCTGCGGCACCCACGCGACCCGCGACCGCCACTCCTCCAGGTCGAGGTCCGCGAGATCCGCTCCCCCGATCCGCACCCGCCCCTCGATCGGCCGGACGAACCCGAGCAGCACGTTCAACAGCGTCGACTTGCCCGCTCCGCTCGGCCCGACCAGCGCAACCGTCTCGCCGGGCTCGACACGGAACGACACCTCTGCCACGGCGTCCAGGGAGCGCCCGGGGTAGCGGACGGTGACCCCGTCGAAGGTCACCGCACCCTCGGGTACCGCACTGGTACCCGACGCCGGAACCGGCGTCTCCAGCACACCGAAGATCTCCTCCGCAGCGGCGAGCCCCTCCGCCGCCGCGTGATACTGCGCGCCCACCTGGCGCAGCGGCAGGTAGGCCTCGGGTGCCAGCACCAGAATCACCAGGCCGATGTACAGATCCATGTCGCCGTGCACGAGCCGCATGCCGATCGTCACCGCGACCAGGGCGACCGACAGCGTGGCGAGCAACTCCAGCGCGAAGGAGGAGAGGAAGGCGATCCGCAGGGTCCGCAGGGTGGCCAGGCGGTAGTCGCCGGTGATCCGGCGGATGGATTCGGCCTGTGCCTTGGCCCGGCCGAAGACCTTCAGCGTGGGCAGTCCGGCGACCACGTCCAGGAAGTGTCCGGACAGCCGTGACAGCAGCCGCCACTGACGGTCCATCCGGGACTGGGTGGCCCAGCCGATCAGCATCATGAAGAGCGGGATGAGGGGCAGGGTGCCGACGATGATCACCGCTGACACCCAGTCCTCGGTGACGATCCGCGCCAGCACCGCCACCGGCACCACCACCGCGAGGCCCAGCTGCGGCAGGTAACGCGAGAAGTAGTCGTCCAGGGCGTCGACCCCGCGCGTGGCCAGCGTGACCAGGGAACCGGTGCGCTGCCCGGCCAGCCACCCGGGACCGAGCGCCGCCGCCCGGTCGAGAAGCCGTCCCCGCAGTTCGGACTTCACCGCCGCGCTCGCCCGGTGGGCGGCGAGTTCGGTGAGCCAGGCGACAACCGACCGCCCCACGGCCACCGCGGCCAGCAGCAGTAGGGGAGTACGCAGTCCCGCGACGGGCTCCCCCCGCTGGAACGCTCCGACGACAATCTCTGCGATGAGCATCGCCTGAGCGATGACCAGCCCCGCGCCGACGGCTCCCAGGCCGACGACCGCCACCAGGAAGAGCCGGGTGGCGCGGGCGTAGCGCAGAAGGCGAGGATCGATTGGTTTCACGTGAAACGCGTCCTTCGGTCCAGAGGGTGTGTTTCACGTGAAACACACCCTCGGCGGACTCAGTGTGCGGCGCTGGCAGCGTCGGGGGCGATGTGCTGCGTACCGATCCGCTTGCGGAACACCCAGTAGGTCCAGCCCTGGTAGAGCAGGACGAGCGGCGTGGCGATGGCCGCCAGCCACGTCATGATCTTCAGGGTGTACGGGCTCGACGAGGCGTTGGTGACCGTCAGACTCCAGTCCCCGTTGAGCGTCGACGGCATGACATTCGGGAAGAGCGACAGGAAGAGCATCGCCACGGCGGCCACGATGGTGAGGCCGGACAGCGTGAACGCCCATCCCTCACGGCCGAGTTGGTTGGCCGCCAGAGCGGCCGCCAGGGCGGCGACCGCCACAACGAGGGCCACCAGGCTCTTGCCGTCACCGCTGTCGGCCTGCGTCCACAGCAGGAAGCCGAGCGCCACGACGGCCGTGGCGACGCCGACCCGCAGGGCCAGCTTCCGTGCCCGTACCCGGATGTCCCCCACGGTCTTGAGCGCGGTGAAGACCGCTCCGTGGAAGGTGAACAGCGTGAGCGTCACCAGGCCGCCGAGCAGGGCGTAGGGGTTGAGCAGGTCCCAGACGCTGCCGACGTACTCGAAGTGCCGGTCGATCTTCACGCCCCGCACGATGTTCCCGAAGGCCACGCCCCACAGGAACGCGGGGATCAGCGAGGTCCAGAAGATCGCTGTCTCCCAGTTGCGCTGCCAGCTCTCCTCGGGACGCTTCGCCCGGTACTCGAAGGCGACGCCCCGGACGATCAGACAGACCAGGATGATCAGCAGTGGCAGGTAGAAGCCGGAGAAAAGGGTGGCGTACCACTCCGGGAACGCGGCGAAGGTCGCGCCGCCGGCCGTGAGCAGCCACACCTCGTTGCCGTCCCAGACGGGCCCGATGGTGTTGATCAGCACCCGCCGCTCCGGCCGGTTGCGGGCCAGCAGCTTGGTGAGGATGCCGACCCCGAAGTCGAACCCCTCCAGGAAGAAGTAGCCGGTCCACAGGACGGCGATCAGGACGAACCAGACGTCGTGAAGTTCCATGACTGTTCCCCCGGCCTAGTACGAGAAGGCCATCGGCTTGTCGGCGTCACGGGTGTCGCCGCCGATCTTCGTGGGCGGATTGAGGTCGGCCTCGGTCAGCTCGGGCGGGCCGGCCTTGACGTACTTGGCGAGCAGCTTGACCTCGACCACGGCGAGAATCGCGTACAGCGAAGTGAAGACGATCATCGAGGTGATGACCTCGCCCTGGGAGACACCGGGTGAGACCGCATGCCGGGTCTGCAGGACGCCGTAGACGACCCACGGCTGGCGGCCCATCTCCGTGAAGATCCAGCCCCACGAGTTGGCGATCAGCGGGAAGGCCAGCGTCAAGGTGGCGATGCGCCAGTACCAGAGCGTCAGCTGGGGGCTGAGCGCCTTGTTCTTGAACAGCACCAGATGCGGCACCTCGTCCTCGCCGACCCGCAGATGCTGCGGCAGCATGAACTTCTTACGGGTCAGCCACAGTCCGGCCAGGCCGATGGCGAAGGACGCCATGCCGAAGCCGATCATCCAGCGGAAGCCCCAGAAGGCGACCGGGATGTTGGGCCGGTAGTCACCCGGCCCGAACTTCTGCTGCTCGGCCTTGTTGACGTCGTTGATGCCGGGGACGTACGAGGAGAAGTCGTCGTTGGCGAGGAAGGACAGCACGCCCGGGATCTCGATCGCGACGGTGTTGTGGCCCTTCTCCACATCGCCGTAGGCGAAGATCGAGAACGGCGCCGGCTTCTGCCCGTCCCACAGCGCCTCGGCGGCGGCCATCTTCATCGGCTGCTGCTTGAACATGACCTTGCCGAGGGTGTCCCCGCTGATCGCGGTGAGCAGACCCGCGATGACCACGGTGACCAGACCGAGCCGCAGCGAGGTCTTCATCTCACGGATGTGCTTCTTGCGGGCCAGGTGGTAGGCGGCGATGCCCACCATGAAGGCCCCCCCGGTCAGGAAGGCGGCCGACAGGGTGTGGAAGGCCTGGCTCAGCGCGGTGTTCTGAGTCAGCACGGCCCAGAAGTCGGTCAGCTCGGCGCGCCCCTTCGCCTTGTCGATCCTGTAGCCGACCGGGTGCTGCATCCATGAGTTGGCGGCGAGGATGAAGTACGCCGACAGGATCGTGCCGATCGAGACCATCCATATGCAGGCGAGGTGGATCTTCTTGGGGAGCTTGTCCCAGCCGAAGATCCACAGGCCGATGAAGGTGGACTCGAAGAAGAACGCGATCAGGGCCTCGAAGGCGAGCGGTGCGCCGAAGATGTCGCCGACGAAGCGCGAGTAGTCGGACCAGTTCATGCCGAACTGGAACTCCTGCACGATGCCGGTGACCACACCCATGGCGATGTTGATCAGGAAGAGCTTGCCCCAGAACTTCGTCGCCCGGAGGTACTTCTCCTTCTCCGTGCGCACCCACGCCGTCTGCAGCCCGGCCGTGAGGGCGGCCAGGGAGATGGTCAGCGGGACGAACAGGAAGTGGTAGACGGTGGTAATGCCGAACTGCCAGCGCGCCAGTGTCTCCGGCGCCAGAGCCAGGTCCACGTCGTCACTCTCCTTACTACGCCGTGGTACAGCGGCGGTTTGCCCCGTTTATCGCGCACATACAGGGCAATCGGGACGCGCTTGTGAACGCGTTCACATTCACAAGCTATTATGACGCACTGATTTTCGGCAATGAACAGGGGGTCCCCCCTTCGCCTTGACGTCAAGGCCTTGGCAGCGACTTCAACATCTTGTTGAATTGCGCGCCATGCAGATACGCATCTCCTGGCCCGCGGGGAACATCACCGCGACCCTCGACGCCGACACACCGACCACGCAGGCCCTCGCCAAGGCGCTGCCGCTCACCTCCAGCGCCCGCACATGGGGCGAGGAGGTCTATTTCGACACAGGAGTCTCTGTTTCACGTGAAACGGACGCCCGGCAGGTCGTGGAGCCGGGCACGGTGGCCTTCTGGACGGACGGCGATGCACTCGCCCTGCCCTACGGCCCGACGCCGATCTCGCGAGGCGATGAGTGCCGCCTCGCGAGCCCGTGCAATGTCCTCGGAAGTCTGGACGGGGACGCCCGCGCTCTGGCGACCGTACGAAACGGCGACCCCGTCCGAGTGGAACTGATCGACGAGTAGAGCCCCCGCCGGCTACAGCTCCTTGCGGAACGCCTCCGCCGCCTTCAGGAAGATGTCGTTCGCCTCGGTCTCTCCGATCGTCACCCGCACACCCTCGCCCGGGAACGGCCGGACGACCACACCGTGCTGCTCACAGGCCTGCGCGAACGCGACCGTACGCTCCCCCAGCCGCAGCCAGACGAAGTTCGCCTGGGTCTCCGGCACCGTCCAGCCCTGGGCGCGCAGTGCGTCGACCACGCGCTTGCGCTCACACACAAGAGAGCCGACCCGGCCGAGCAACTCGTCCTCGGCCCGCAGCGACGCGATCGCCGCTTCCTGCGCGAGCTGGCTGACCCCGAAGGGCACCGCCGTCTTGCGCAGCGCCGCCGCGACCGGCTCATGGGCGATCGCGAAACCGACGCGCAGCCCGGCGAGCCCATAGGCCTTCGAGAAGGTACGCAGGACGCAGACGTTGGGCCGGTTCCGGTACAGCTCGACACCGTCGGGCACCTCCGGGTCGCGGATGAACTCGCGGTAGGCCTCGTCCAGCACCACCAGGACATCGCCGGGCACCCGGTCGAGGAACCGCTCCAGCTCGGCCCGCCGCACCACCGTGCCGGTCGGGTTGTTGGGATTGCAGACGAAGATCAGACGCGTCCGGTCGGTGATCGCGTCCGCCATCGCGTCCAGGTCGTGCACCTCGCCGGACGTGAGCGGCACCTGCACCGACCGGGCACCGCTGACCTGCGTGATGATCGGGTACGCCTCGAAGGACCGCCAGGCGTAGATCACCTCGTCGCCGGGACCGCTGGTGGCCTGGATGAGCTGCTGGGCGACGCCCACCGAGCCGGTGCCGGTGGCCAGGTGGGAGAGCGGGACACCGAAGCGTTCGGACAGCTCCTCCATCAGCCCTGTGCAGGCCATGTCCGGGTAGCGGTTGAAGTTGCAGGCGGCCGCCGTGACGCTCTCCATCACGCCGGGCAGCGGCGGGTACGGGTTCTCGTTGGAGGACAGTTTGTAGGCGACCGGCCCGCCGGCCGCGGCCGGCTTGCCCGGCTTGTAGGTGGGGATACCCTCCAGCTCGCCGCGCAGCTTGGGGCTCGTCTCGCTCACCGCAGTCCTCCTCGCGATCACCGGCGGACCGTCGACGCCGCCGGCTTCCAATACTCCTCACCTTATGAGGATTCGGCCCCGGTGCGTACAGGTGCGGGCCGGTAATACGCGAACCGCATCCGGCCCGCTGCCATCACGGGCGTCCATCACGGGCATCCCCGTACGAAGGCGTACGTTCAGGGGGGCGCGTCGTACATATATCTATGCGCCGGTGGCTCGCGCCGTGGCGCGCATCCCCCGTGCAGGTGAGTTGAGACCTCTTCGAGACATCGGGCCCTCGGCAGGCCCATGCGCGTTGACACGTCACGTCTTACCGCTGGATCGCTTAACTGCCTTTATTTCAAAGGGCGTTGATACCTAGCGACCATGCAGAAACGTGCCTGTCAACGCGTGCATATGCGTCCGCACTACCCCACCGTATGAGCCCTACTATCGGCTCGCCATGACAGCAGCAGGGAAGCACCAGGTGAGCCGCGCGGAAACCTCACGTCGAGGCAGTCGGCCGGGCCGGGCGGGCATCAGAGACGTGGCCGCCGCCGCCGGGGTCTCCATCACGACCGTCTCCGACGCTCTCAACGGCAAGGGCAGGCTCCCGGATGCCACCCGCCGCCATGTCCGCGAGGTCGCCGACCGACTGGGGTACCGCCCCTCGGCCGCCGCCCGCACGCTCCGTACCGGCAAGTCCGGTCTGATCGGCCTGACCGTGACGACATACGGGGATGAACCTTTCACCTTCACCGAGTTCGCGTACTTCGCCGAGATGGCCCGGGCCGCCACCTCGGCCGCGCTCGCCCGCGGCTACGCCCTCGTCATCCTGCCCGCGACCTCCCGCCACGACGTGTGGTCGAACGTCGCCCTGGACGGCACGGTCGTCATCGACCCGTCCGACCAGGACCCGGTGGTCAGCGAGCTGGTCCGGCAGGGGCTGCCGGTCGTCTCCGACGGCCGCCCGGCCGGCTCGCTGCCGGTCACCGCCTGGGTCGACAACGACCACGAGGCCGCCGTACTCGGCATCCTCGACCACCTCGCGGCCGCCGGCGCCCGCCGTATCGGCCTGCTCACCGGCACGACGACGGACACGTACACCCATCTGTCGACCACCGCCTACCTGCGCTGGTGCGAGCGCGTCGGCCAGGACCCGGTCTACGAGGCCTATCCCGCGCACGACCCGTGCGCCGGCGCCGTCGCCGCCGACCGGCTCCTCGCCCGCCCCGACCGGCCCGACGCGGTCTACGGACTGTTCGACCCCAACGGCACGGACCTGCTGGCCGCCGCCCGCCGCTACGGGCTCCGTGTCCCCGACGACCTGCTGCTCGTGTGCTGCAGCGAGTCCATGGGGTACGCCAGCACCGAGCCGCCCATCACCACGCTCTCCCTCAAACCCCGCCGCATCGGCACCGCGGTGGTCCAGCTCCTCATCGACGCCATCGAGGGCGTGGAGTCGAACCAGCCGGTCGAGCAGGTGATACCGACCGAGCTGATCGTGCGCACCTCCTCCCAGCGGCGTCCGCCGCGCACGACGGTCAGCCCACCGCGGTCGCCGGACGGGAAATAGCGCCGGGAAGCGGGGCGCTCACCCCGCACAGCCGTCAGCCGGTGGCGGGGGCAGGGCGGGCCGGCGACCGGCGAGCCGCGGTGTTCGGTCGACGCAAAGCCGGCCGAACACCTGCCCAAACGGGGCGAAAGCCGCGGTGAACTGGAGTCTTGTTCCGATTCACCACCCCTGGGTCATCACACGGCGCGACGCGCATTCCTATGATGGGCCCACGACACCGCGGACCGCTGCGACCAGGCAGTCCGAAGCGGTGCAGCTGCGGCGCGATGGTGGAGGGGTCTGATGACTCAGGGGGCCGGTCAGGGACCCGAAGTGGAGCGGACGGCGACGCTGCGCGACTTCCGGGTGCCGGCGTACGTCCACGAGACCGGTCCGTACGTCCGCACCGCCCATCCGGGCGACACCGGGTCGCCCGTCGACGAGGCGTACCCCGACGGCTACACGCCCACCCAGCGCGACCTCCCTGTCATCACCCGGTCGGAGACGCTCCAGGTCCCCGTCGAACCGGCACCCGCGCCCCCTGCCCCGCAGCCCGCGTCCGGGCCCGGACCGCTGTTCGTCGTCGGAGACGTCCACGGATACCTCGACGAACTGATGACCGCCCTGCGGGAACAGGGCCTGATCGACGCCTCGGGCCAGTGGTGCGCCGGTACCGCCCGGCTGTGGTTCCTCGGAGACTTCACCGACCGCGGGCCGGACGGCATCGGTGTCATCGATCTCGTGATGCGGCTGTCCGCCGAGGCCGCGGCGGCCGGCGGCTACTGCAAGGCCCTCATGGGCAACCACGAACTGCTGCTGCTCGGCGCCAAGCGGTTCGGCGACACGCCCGTCAACTCAGGTGCGGGCACCGCCACCTTCCAGGCGGCCTGGCTGCTCAACGGCGGCCAGAAGACCGACATGGACCGCCTCCAGGACCACCATCTGCAGTGGATGGCCCGTCTCGACGCCGTCGAGGAGGTCGACGGCTATCTGCTCGTGCACTCGGACACCACCGCCTATCTCGACTACGGCGACTCGATCGAGGCGGTCAACGACACCGTCCGCGAGACCCTCACCCGTAATGACGCGGACGAGTGCTGGGATCTGTTCCGCAAGTTCACCAAGCGCTTCTCCTTCCGCGACGAGGGCGGCGCCGACGCCGTGCGCTCCCTCCTCGATACGTACGGCGGCACTCGCATCGTTCACGGCCACAGCCCGATCCCCTACCTCCTCGGCGAGGTCGGCTCCGAGGACGGCGAGGAGGGCACCGGCCCGGCCGTGGAGGGCCCGCACGTCTACGCCGACGGGCTCGCCATCGCGATGGACGGCGGGGTGACCATGGCCGGAAAGCTACTGGTCCGGCAACTCCCTCTGACTACCTGACCGTCCCGCGGGCAGGCGTCCTCCGGCGAAGCACACGCACGCGGGGGGCAATTTCCGGCAACCCCCTGTCACCGTGTGCCGTCACGGCTCTACCATCGGCTTATCCGTAGCAGGCTCCCCTCCGTTTCTGCCCGACGGCTCGCCGGCGTGCGAGCCCCAAGCCCTACGGAGCATCGGGGGATGCACATGAACAGCGTTCCGCAGCACCTGCAGAGCGAGGACCGCCAGGAATTCGAGCGGCTCCTCAATGAGGCGCTGCGCTCCGCACCGCACCGGCCGGAACTGGCCGCTGTCGGACAGCGGCTCAATCCGGAACAACTGCGCACCATGGCACTCGACGCCAGCGCCCTGATCACGGCCGCCGCGGCAGCCGAATACCAGCACTATGTGAGGGTCCGCCAGGAACTGCGCCACCCGGCCATGGCCCCGTCGGCCGCCGCCGACTCCGCCGCCGCGGACCCTGGTTCGGCCACGACCGGGCTCGTCACCACCCTCGGCGAGGGCGCCGAGAGCACCGGTGCGGGCGCCATCGCGGTCATCGCCGTCCTGGCTCCTGTCCTGTCCGGAACCGCCGCGGCGATCTTCCTGCTCGTCGGCTACATCCTGAAGACGCTCAGCCCCGGACACGCCTTCGCGCGGACCATGCTCACCGCCGGCTGGGTGTTCGGCGCGGTGACCGCGGCCTCGGTCCTGGTCGCCGCCGTCGGCCTGCTCCTCACCGCGCTGCGCAACAACAGCTCGCCCCAGGCCCAGGCACT
This sequence comes from Streptomyces sp. NPDC001851, assembly GCF_040297165.1. Classification (NCBI taxonomy): domain Bacteria; kingdom Bacillati; phylum Actinomycetota; class Actinomycetes; order Kitasatosporales; family Streptomycetaceae; genus Streptomyces; species Streptomyces sp. NPDC001851. Next base: position 82,512 of record NZ_JBEOYR010000006.1, read on the forward strand.
GGACGCGGCGCACAGGGAGCTGGACAGGGCCAGGGAGGCCTGGCGCGACGCCCTGCTGGAGCGGGGCATCCTGCCGTTCCTGCGCGAGGCGCTCGCCGAGCCCGGACCGGCCGCACTGCACCGCACGACGCCGCCCGCCCCGAGCGGCCGCATGCCCCGCCTCGGGTACGGCCGCCCCGGCTTCAGCAGCCCCGACGACGGCACCGACTCCAGCCGCCCGAACTTCACCAGCCCGGACTACACCAGCCCGGACTTCGGCGGCCCGGAGCACCAGCCCGACTGACCCGCACCAGCGCCCGGACGCCCCGGCTCGCGCTCCCGCCCGCGGGGCCCGGCCGGGCGGACCGAGCGGCCAACCGGTGTGGCGTCACCGCCCGGTCCCCCGACCCCACCGGCCGCCTCAAGGGGCGACGCGGCGCGGCGAGTTGCTCCCGTCTGTCTCAGTCGGCGATCGGCAGGTACACCCGGTTGCCGCTCGCCGCGAACTCCTTCGACTTCTGGGCCATGCCCTCCTCGATCTCGGCCCGGCTGCCGCCGTGTTCGCGGCGGATGTCCTGCGAGATCTTCATGCTGCAGAACTTCGGCCCGCACATGGAGCAGAAGTGGGCCGTCTTGGCGGGCTCGGCCGGCAGGGTCTCGTCGTGGAACTCCCGTGCCGTGTCCGGGTCCAGGGCGAGGTTGAACTGGTCCTCCCACCGGAACTCGAAGCGGGCGTCGGACAGCGCGTCGTCCCACTCCTGGGCTCCCGGGTGCCCCTTGGCGAGATCGGCCGCGTGCGCGGCGATCTTGTAAGTGATGACGCCGGTCTTGACGTCGTCCCGGTTGGGCAGGCCGAGGTGCTCCTTGGGCGTGACGTAGCAGAGCATCGCCGTGCCCCACCAGGCGATCATCGCAGCGCCGATGCCGGAGGTGATGTGGTCGTACGCCGGCGCGATGTCCGTGGTCAGCGGGCCGAGCGTATAGAACGGAGCTTCATCGCAGATCTCCTGCTGAAGGTCGATGTTCTCCTTGATCTTGTGCATCGGGACGTGTCCCGGGCCCTCGATCATCGTCTGTACGTTGAAACGCTTCGCGATCCGGTTGAGTTCCCCGAGCGTGCGCAGTTCGGCGAACTGGGCCTCGTCGTTGGCGTCCGCGATCGAGCCCGGCCGGAGACCGTCGCCCAGCGAGTACGTGACGTCGTAGGCGGCGAGGATCTCGCACAGCTCCTCGAAGTTCTCGTACAGGAACGACTCCTTGTGGTGCGCCAGGCACCACGCGGCCATGATCGAACCGCCGCGCGAGACGATGCCGGTCTTGCGGTTGGCGGTGAGCGGGACGTACGGCAGCCGCACGCCCGCGTGGACCGTCATGTAGTCCACGCCCTGCTCGGCCTGCTCGATGACGGTGTCCTTGTAGATCTCCCAGGTCAGTTCCTCGGCCCTGCCGTCGACCTTCTCCAGTGCCTGGTAGAGCGGCACCGTGCCGATGGGGACGGGGGAGTTGCGCAGCACCCACTCACGCGTCGTGTGGATGTTGCGGCCGGTGGAGAGGTCCATGACCGTGTCGGCGCCCCAGCGGGTCGCCCAGGTCATCTTCTCCACCTCCTCCTCGATGGAGGAGGTCACCGCGGAGTTGCCGATGTTGGCGTTGACCTTCACCAGGAACCGCTTGCCGATGATCATCGGCTCGATCTCCGGGTGGTTGACGTTGGCCGGCAGCACCGCCCGGCCCGCCGCGATCTCCTCGCGGACAACCTCCGGAGACACGTTCTCCCGGATGGCCACGTACTCCATCTCGGGGGTGATCTCTCCCCGGCGTGCATACGCGAGCTGCGTCACCGCCTGGCCACTGCGACCCCGGCGCGGCTGGCGCGGGCGTCCGGGGAAGACCGCGTCCAGGTTGCGCAGCCCGCCACGCGGCGACGTGTGCTTGATCCCGTCGTCCTCGGGACGGACGGGGCGGCCCGCGTACTCCTCGGTGTCGCCGCGGGTGATGATCCAGTTCTCCCGCAACGGCGGCAGGCCCCTGCGGACATCGGTATCAACGAGCGGATCGGTGTACGGGCCCGAGGTGTCGTACAGCGTGACCGACTGCCCGTTGGTGAGGTGCACCTGGCGGACCGGCACGCGCACGTCGGGGCGCGAACCCTCGACGTACGCCTTGTGCCAGCCGATGGACTTCCCGGCCTCCTGGGACTTCTCGTCCTGAGCGGAGGCAGGCGTGCGTGCGTCCTTGTTGGTCATGAGACCTACTCCCTACGCCGGCATTACCCGGTAACAGGTTCGGCGGTCGACGCAGCGGTGTCCGTCTGCCGACGTTTCCTGCGGAACATCGCCTGTTCCACGTGAAACATCGGGTGTACGGAGGTCAGCGCCCTCTCAGCCCGGTGCTCCGAGCTCCCGCGTGTGCAAAGGTGCCTCCACGCTAGCGTCATATGTGGCGCGGTGAACAGTGGGCCCCCACCGTTCTTGCAATGATCGGGCGGTGACCAGGATGGATCAGTACCCCTATCAGCCGCCGGAGCCACGCCAACGAGAGGGCTCGGAGCAGGGGGCCGGCTTCGGCGGAGGCGGCGGCCAGGGTCCCGAGCGGGGATCCGGTGGGGACGACGGCCGCGGTCACAGCCGTGGCCACGGCCGCGGTCGCACGCACGACCACGGCCACAGCCACAGCCACAGCCACAGCCACAGCCACAGCCACGGTCCCGCTGCCCCGGTCTCCCAGCACCTGCGCAAGGTCATCGCCGCGATCCTGGTCCCGTTCACCGCGGCGGTCATCGTGGGGCTGCTGGTGCTCTGGCCCGGGGGAGCCCCGTCCCACAAGCGCACCGGCGTCGGCTTCGACCGGGAGACACAGCAGGCCACGGTCACCGTGGTCGTCGAGGTGAGCTGCCGGTCGGTGAACGCGTCCGGTGACACCCCGACCGGCGACACCTCCACCGCCGAGGGCACTTCGGCGCAACAGGAGGCTAAGGGAACCTGCAAGAAGGCGACCGTCCGGGTCGACACCGGCAAGGACAAGGGGCGTACGTTCACCGAGATCGTGCAGCCGGACCAGCCCCGGCAGCTGCACCAGGGCGACGAGGTGGTGGCCGCCTACGAGCCCTCGGCACCGAAGGACCTGCAGTACTCGGTGGCCGACGTGAACCGGAAGTTCCCCATGACGCTGCTCGCGGGGATCTTCGCGCTCGCGGTGGTGGTGGTCGGCCGGCTGCGTGGCGTCATGGCGCTCGTCGCGCTGGCCGTGAGCTTCCTCGTGCTGACCCTGTTCATCCTGCCCGCGATCCTCCAGGGTTCGAACCCGCTGCTCGTCGCGGTGGTCGGGGCGAGCGCCATCATGCTGATCGCCCTGTACATGTGCCACGGCCTGTCGGCGCGGACCTCGGTGGCGGTGCTCGGCACGCTGATCTCCCTGTCTCTGATCGGCGTACTCGGCTCCCTCTTCATCGGCTGGGCCGCCCTGACCGGCAACACGGACGACAACACCGGTCTGATCCACGGCCTTTATCCGTCGATCGACATGAGCGGCCTGCTGCTGGCCGGCGTCATCATCGGCTCGCTCGGTGTCCTGGACGACGTGACCGTGACGCAGACGTCATCCGTCTGGGAGTTGCACGAGGCCAATCCGTCGATGGGCTGGCGCGGGCTGTACCGGGCCGGCATCCGTATCGGCCGCGACCACATCGCCTCCGTGGTCAACACCCTTGTCCTCGCCTATGCCGGTGCCGCACTACCATTGCTGCTGCTGTTCTCGATCGCGCAGAGCAGTGTCGGGACCGTGGCCAACAGCGAACTGGTGGCCGAGGAGATCGTGCGCACGCTGGTGGGCTCGATCGGTCTCGTCGCCTCGGTCCCGGTCACCACCGCGCTCGCCGCCCTGGTGGTCTCGGCCGACCGGCCCGGGCCGCACACCCCGGCTCCGGCACCGCCCGTTACGGCACACGGCGGCCGCGGCCGACGCCGGAAGCGGTGAGCCCGGGCTGAACGGTCCCGGGCAGGGCACCACGCAGAAGCGTTCCTGCATGCGTCCACGCGGCATGGCGCAGCGCCCGGCGACCCGTGCCGTAACGCTTCAGCCCGCGCTCTGCTCCTCGGCCAGGATGCGGTCAAGGGCCTCGTCCAGATGGGCGTCGAAGTCGGCCAGGGCACCCTCCTGGCCCAGCGGCACGAGCTTGTCCGTGCGGTCCAGGAAGGCCACGAGCGGAGGTGTGGAGGAACGGAACAGGGCCTGGTCGCAGCCGACCTGAAGCCTGATCAGCACCTCACCCAGCACATCGGAACTGACGGGAGCGATGTGCACATCCCCCTCCCCGCACGGCCGGCCGACGCCGTCGATCAGCAGCTCACGCCCGAACGCCCACGTCACCGGGGCGTCACCGGGCAGATGAAAGGTGAGTCGCACGGCATAGGGATCACTGGTCTCGTAGCGCAACTCCACCGGGATACGGAAGGAGAGCTCCTCCGAAACGAGAAAGCTCATCATGACCTCTGCCTGTACGGACTCGCGCATCGTCCATCCCGTCATATGACATCGACTGGCCGGGATTGCTCCCTGTAACCGTGGTCAAATCTTGCTGAACGTACACGGGAGATCACAAGGAGTAAGTTTTCAGATACTGATAGAGAGGGTGAGCGTCCCCAGATGCCGTCCGATCTCCGCCTGCAGCCGACGGGCCGCGGGCAGCAGCCGGTCGGCCTGGTCTGCGGGCAGTGACATGGCCATCGTGGCCACGGTCGTGCCGACCGTGATCGGCACCGCCGCGCAGACCGTCCCGAGCGCGTACTCCTGACGCTCCACCACCGGCTCCATGCGCGGCATCCGGGCCAGCCGCCGCAGCAGGGCGTCGTTGTCGCGCACGGTGTACGGCGTGAGGGACTGGACGGGATAGCGGGCAAGGTGGTCGCGGCGGGCGTCCTCGTCCAGCTGGGAGAGCAGACACTGCCCGATGGCGTGCGCGTGGCCGGTCTCGCGGAAGTCGGCCCACTCCTCGACCGCCGGCGCCCCGGGGGAGTCGGAGACGCACATGACCTCGATCTCGCCGTCCCGGTACATCGCGTAGTACACCGGCACCCCGATGGAATCGCGCCAGTGGGCGAGGGTGTCGGCCACCGCGCTGCGACGTTTCTGCTGTGCTCCGCTGCTGCCCAGCCGCTCAGCCGCCTCGCCGAGGAAGAACAGCCCTTTCTCTCGGCGCAGATAGCCCTCGTGCACCAGGGTGCGCAGCAAGTGGTACGTCGTCGGCAGGGCCAGGCCCGTCTCGCGGGCGAGTTGCTTGGCGGGGGCGCCGCAGCCGTGTGCGGCCACGGTCTCCAGCAGGCGCATGGCGCGCTGGACGGACCCGATGAGCGTCGCGGCGGCCGGGGGTCCAGGGGCGTCGGCGGGGTGCGGTGGCGCTGGGGCGCCGGTGCGGTGCAGCGGGCCCGAGGCGCCGCTGGGGTGCGGTTGTTCGGGGACCGCGACGGCCGGCGGCCGTTGGGAGGGAGGTGCGCAGGTGCGCGGTGGGACGGGGGGTCCGTGGGGCTCTGCCGGTGTGGTGTCAACCGTGGCCAAGGGGTTACTCCCGGAGCGCGAGGGGCAGCCCGTGCGAGGAGGAGCACGGAGGGGATCTGCGCCGCCCGCGGGGCCGGTCCCCGCGGGAGTTCCGGACTCTAATCGTCCGCCCCCGACCACAGACGGCCTCCCGGGGAAACTTCCCTCCCCCGAGGGAAACCGGTGATCACCTTGCCGGCAACGGGTGATCCCGTGAGCGGTCACCCGTGCCCACGTCCGTCACCAGTCGCTGCGCGACGAGGAGCCCGCCATGAACTTGCGCACGACGTAGATGAGTCCGCCGACCAGGGCCACGAAGACCAGGGCCTTGAACAGCAGGCCGATCACGAATCCGACCACGGTCGCTATCAGGCCGCCGAACACGACCAGGGCGATGACCGGCACCGCGACCCACTTCACCCACCACGGCAGTCCCGCGAAGATCTCTCGCATAGCCCTCGTCCTTTGCCTTCTCGTACGTCTGTGTTCTCGGGTACAGCGTCTGTGTTCTGCACTCGATGCTAGGGCCGGCAAGGGGCCCGGCGGGGGCCTCGCGTCCCTTGTCCTCCCCTGATCCGTCCCCTAGGGAACCGGCGGTGCGGGCTCACGCCTCGGGCGGAGAGAAGACGACGAGAACCCTCAGGTCCTCGCTGATGTGGTGGAACTTGTGGGCGACGCCCGCCGGCACGTAGACGACGCTGCCGCGCGCCACCTCGGTCGTCTCCAGCCCGACCGTGATCGACGCCCGGCCGCTCACGACGAAGTACACCTCGTCCTGGTTGTGCGGCTTCTGCGGGTCGTGCTCGCCCGCGTTGAGGGCGTACAGGCCGACGGACATGTTCCGCTCACGCAGGAACTGAAGGTAGGCCCCCTCGTTGGCGGCGCGCTCCGCCTCCAGTTCGTCCAGCCGGAATGCCTTCATCGCCGTTGTCCGCCCTTGCCACTCTGCTCGTCGTCGTTCTGGTCTGCCACGATCAGACACATGAAGAATTTCGTAGTCAAGACGATCGCCAACGCGGGCGCCCTGGCGGTCGCCGTGTGGCTGCTGGACAAGATCACTCTCACGGGTGACAGCACAGCCAGGAAGGCCGGCACGCTGATCGTCGTCGCGTTGGTCTTCGGCCTGGTGAACTGGCTGGTCAAGCCGATCGTGAAGGTGCTCACCTTCCCGTTGTTCATCCTGACCCTGGGCCTGATCACCCTGGTCGTGAACGCGCTGATGCTGCTGCTGACCTCCTGGGTGTGCGGCAAGCTCGATCTGAGCTTCCATGTGGAAGGCTTCTGGACGGCCGTGGTCGGCGGTCTGATCGTCTCGGTCGTCTCCTGGGCCCTGCACATGGTCCTGCCCGACGAGGACTGAGCGCGCCATGACCTACCGCGTCTGCTTCGTGTGCACCGGCAACATCTGCCGCTCCCCGATGGCCGAATCCGTCTTCCGCGCCCGCGTGGCGGAGTCCGGCCTCAACGACCGGGTGGAGGTCGACAGCGCCGGCACCGGCGGCTGGCACGAGGGCGAACCCGCCGACCCCAGAACCGTCTCGGTCCTCGAAGAGCACGGCTACGACAGTGATCACGTCGCCCGCCAGTTCCAGCCGTCGTGGTTCTCCCGCCTCGATCTCGTGATCGCTCTAGACACCGGCCACCTCAAGGCCCTGCGCCGCCTCGCGCCCACCGAGGAGGACGCGCACAAGATCCGCCTCCTGCGCTCGTACGACTCCGCCGCGGGCGACGACCTCGACGTACCGGATCCGTACTACGGCCAGCGGAACGGCTTCGAGGAGTGTCTTGAGATGGTGGAGACGGCGAGCGTCGGCCTGCTCGCCGCCGTACGCGAGCAGCTGGAAGGACGAGCCGCATGAGCGACACCGCCGAGGACCGGGGTCGTTGCGGCGACGGCACGCGCGCGGTACGCGCCGGACTGCCCGAGCCGGTCAAGCACGAGCCGACCCTTCCCGGACCGGTGTTCGCGGCACACTTCCACCTGCCCGGCGAGGTGACGGGCCCGTACGCGTACGGCCGTGACGACAACCCGACCTGGACGCTCCTGGAGCGGGCCATCGGCGAGCTGGAGGCACCCGGGCGGGATGGCGCCGAGACCCTGGTCTTCGCCTCCGGCATGGCGGCGACCTCCTCCGTGCTGTTCTCCCAGCTGCGCGCGGGGGACGCGGTCGTACTGCCCTCCGACGGCTATCAGGTGCTGCCGCTGGTCCGCGCCCAGCTGGAGGCGTACGGCATCGAGGTACGCACCGCACCCACCGGCGGCGACGCCCAGCTGGAGGCCCTCGACGGAGCCCGGCTGCTGTGGATCGAGTCCCCGGCGAACCCGGGGCTCGACGTGTGCGACATCCGGCGGCTGGTGGCGGCGGCCCACGCGCAGGGCGCCCTGGTGGCCGTCGACAACACCCTCGCCACCCCGCTCGGCCAGCGCCCGCTGGAGCTCGGCGCCGACTTCTCCGTGGCCAGTGGCACCAAGCAGCTCACCGGCCACGGCGACGTGCTGCTGGGCTACGTCACCGGCCGCGACGCCGAGGCGATGGCCGCCGTACGGCGCTGGCGCAAGATCGCCGGGGCGATCTGCGGGCCCATGGAGGCCTGGCTCGCGCACCGGTCCATCGCGACGCTCCAGCTGCGCGTCGAACGGCAGAACGCCACCGCCCTCGCGGTCGCCAAGGTCCTCAAGGAACGGCCCGAGGTGTCACACCTGCGCTATCCCGGGCTGCCCGACGACCCCTCGCACAAGATCGCCTCGGGTCAGATGCGCCGTTACGGCTGCGTGGTCTCCTTCACGCTGCCCACACGCGCGCGTGCCGAGCGTTTCCTTCAGGCCCTGCACCTCGTCGAGGACGCGACGAGCTTCGGGGGCGTGCGTTCCACCGCCGAGCGCCGCCGTCGCTGGGGCGGGGACGACGTCCCGGAGGGGTTCATCCGGATGTCCGTGGGCGCCGAGGATCCCGAGGACCTGATCGCCGACCTGTTGCGTGCCCTGGACGAGTCCGCCGAGTGAACCCGTCCCCTTCCGCCCGCTGATGTCGCGGGACGGTCCGAGCCTCCCCCCTCGTGGCTCGGACCGTCATCGGTTCCGCATGCGAAGAACCGCGCGCACAAGGCTAGTTGACTCTGTGTCAGTGTCCAATCACGCTAGCGACAGAGACCTATCGACTTATTTATAGTTGGGGCCTGCCTGGGGGACCGAGGGAGGGCAGGGATAGGGGAGGGCACACCATGGACCTGGCCTTGCTGCGCACCTTCGTCACGGTGCACCGGGCTGGTTCCTTCACCCGCGCCGCCGCTCTGCTCGGCCTGTCCCAGCCCGCCGTCACCTCTCAGATCCGCACGCTGGAACGACAGCTGGGCAGACCCCTCTTCCTTCGTCAGGCGCGCGGAGTGACCCCGACGACCATCGGTGACGAACTCGCGCACAAGGCCGCACCCCATCTCGACGCCCTGGTGGAGATAGCCGAGAGAGGCCTGGACGACGAGTCCTCGCTCAGAACCCTGCACCTCGCCGGCCCGCCCGAGTTCACCGCCGAGCGTGCCCTGCCCGCCCTGACGGAGCTGACCGGCGACGACGGCCAGGGCTTCGCACTCCGCGCTTCCTTCGGCACGGCGGAGGAAACGCTGGAGGGGCTGGCCGCCGGACACCATGATCTGGCCATCAGCACGGCGCGACCGCGCGGTGCTCTGCTCACCGCGACTCCGCTCTGCGACGAGGAACACGTACTGGTCGCCGCCCCTCGCTGGGTCGAGCGGATCGATGGGGACGCGCTGCGTCTGAAGGGGGCGCCCGCGCTGGAGAATCTCCCCGTCGTCGAGGTCCACGAGTCACTGCCCTTCGTCTCCCGCTACTGGGCCTCCGTCTTCGACTCCCGCCCCGCCGCCTCGGGTACGGTCATCGTCCCTGATTTACGGGCCGTGCTCGCCTGCGCGGCCTCGGGTGCCGGACTCGCGGTGCTGCCCCGCTATCTGTGCGCTGCGGCTCTCGGCGACGGCACGGTCGCAGCCCTGCACGACCCGGTGGTACCGCCGCTGCGCACGTACTTCCTGGTGGTGCGGACCGGGACCCTCGCCATGCCCCATATAGCGCGGGCTCACGAATGGCTTCTGCGGGCGGCCACGAGCTGGTGGTGAGCCCTCGGGCCCAGGGTGCACGTACGGCGGTCGTGCGGTGACGCTTTGCGATGTTTCACGTGGAACCAGCCGGGCCACATTTCTCCCATGACCGTCCGACCCGTGGTCAAGCGCACCGCCCGTGCCGTTCTGCTGGACGGTGACGACCTGATCTTGATCAAGCGCACCAAGCCCGGCGTCGATCCCTACTGGGTCACCCCCGGCGGCGGGGTCGAGCCCGGGGATCCGACCGTCGTGGACGCCCTGCACCGAGAAGTGTCCGAGGAACTCGGCGCCAAGATCACCGACGTGGTCCCGTGTTTTGTTGACACGGTGGAGCACATCGGCGAGGACGGCGGTGCGACCGGCGTGAAGGTGCAGCACTTCTTCGTCTGCCGACTGGAGTCCATGGATCCGGCCCTGCGACACGGCCCCGAAGTGGACGAACCGGCCGGTGAGTACGAGATCGTCCGCGTCCCCTTCACCCGCGTCGGCATCGCCTCCGTCCACCTGGTCCCGCTGTCGCTGCGCCACTATCTGGACGGCAATATCGAGGGCGTACGCGCCATGCACGCCCCCGACCTCGGTTGACGCTCTCAGCTCCCGACCGCAGCATGCCCGTCACCTATCGGGCAGGGCGACCAGCTCATAGGCATCCCACAGATCGCGTCCCGCATAGGAGTGGGTCGCGAGCCCGGCCAGGTGGGCGTCCGCATTGACCGCCACCGAAACCGGTACGGCAGCAAACAGATCCTTGTCGGACATGGAGTCGCCGTACGCCACGCAGTCCGCCCGCGCGACGCCGAACTCCATGCAGAGCCGGTCCGCGATGGTCACCTTGGCCGCAGCGCTGAGCACCCCGGACGGATCGACGGGCTCGGTGAACGGCACGGCCGGGAAGCGGGATCCATACGCCGCATGGGCGCCCCAGTCGAGAAGGCGTTCCACGAAGAAGGACGGCGAGAGCGACACCACCGCGCAGTATTCACCCGCGTTTCTGATCTCCACCCAGACCTCACGGATGCGGGCCAGCCAAGGAGCCCCCGCGAACGCGGCGCTGACGTGTGCCTCGGTCAGATCGGACCACAGGTCGTACACCTGCGCCGCGTACTCCGGCGGACCGATCCGTCCCTCCGCGATCGCGCGGTCCAGTGCCACGGTCTCCGCTTCCAGCCCCAGCTGACGAGAAATCTCCACCGGTGCGGTGCTGCCGTGCAGCAACGTGCCGTCAAGGTCGAAGAGATGAAGTCTCGCCATGGCCGGGAGGCTAACCGGCTGCCGGTGTTTCACGTGAAACACCGGCAGCCGTCCACGGGCTGTGCATAGGGCCACGGCATGGCCAAAAGCACGTGTGTCTGTGTCGAAACGGGTGGACGCCGAGGGCGCCGGTCGGCCAGCCTGACCTGCGTGTCGACTCCTTCCCTCGCCGCTCTGCCCATCCGTCGCCTGACGCTTCGCGATCTCACCGCCTGCGCCGACTTGTCCGAAGACCGGGGGTGGCCACGCGAGGAACACAAATGGGGGTTCCTCCTCGCGGCCGGGAAGGGCTTCGGCATCGACGATCCCCAGGGTGGTCTTGTCGCCGCATGCGTCGTCACGGAGTACGGCTCATGGAACCGCCCGGACCTCGGCGCCATCGGCATGGTTCTGGTGGCCGAACGCCATGCCCGTCAGGGCGTCGGACGCCGCCTGATGCGTCATGTCGTCTCCACCATGGGGACCACCCCGCTCACCCTGCACGCCACGCCCAACGGCCGTCCCCTGTACGAGGAGCTGGGTTTCAAGGTGACGGGCCAGGCGGAGATGCTAATGGGCCGCTTCGCTCCCGGCGGGCCGGAATCCGGCGTCCTCACCCGCGCGGCCACCGCCGAGGACCTTCCGGCGATCCTGCGCCTCGACGAGGAGGTCTTCGGCGCCGACCGCACTCCCCTGATCACCCGGCTGCCCGCCTTCGCCGACCAGTTGCGGGTAGCCGAGGAGGACGGCCGGGTCATCGGCTACACGGCCGCGTGGCCCAACATGGACACCCACGTCGTCGGTCCGCTGATCGCCCGGGACACCGAGACCGCCCAGGCTCTCCTCGGCTCGCTGGCGGCCCGTACGGACCGTCCGCTGCGCACCGACATCGACGTGCGCCATGAGGAGTTGCTGGCGTGGGTGAAGGCACGAGGGCTGGCTTCCGTGGCCTTCAACGCGGTGATGACCTACGGCATCACGGAACTCCCGGGGGACTGGACCCGGCGGTTCGCGCCCCTGACCGTGGCCGCGGGCTGAGCCCTCGTACGACGCGTGCCGGCCCCGCCGCGTCGTGCGGCCGGGCCGGCGTTGTCCGTCCGGGGCCGGGTGATCAGACGAGCGCCCGCACGGCTGCGGTGGCGAAGCCGTGGTCCTGCTCCGGCGCACCGCCGCCGACACCGATCGCACCGATCAGCCGGCCGTCCCGGTGGACGGGCACACCGCCCGCGATGAACAGCAGGGGCCGGTCGAGGGCTGTGGGCAGCGTGTGGAACAGGCCGCCGGGCTGAACGGCGTCGACCAGGTCGGCGGTGGGTGCGTTCAGCTGGAGGGCGGTGTATGCCTTACGGGTGCTGGTCTCGCCGGAGATCAGCACGGCCCGGTCGTCCCGGCGGAAGGCGAGCAGATGGCCGCCGGCGTCCAGGACGGTGACGCTGACCGTGACCCCGGCGTCCTCGGCCGCGCGGCGGGCCGTGGCGACGAGCAGTTCGGCGTCCTCGATGGACAGCGGGGCGACGGCGGTGGTGCTCATGGACGTTATCTCCTCGCGTGTTGCGGTGATGGGGGCTTGCCGTACCGGGGGGGTGTCGTCCCCCGGCACGGAGGCCTGCGGATACGAATGGTGAGGCGTCCTGGGGCCCCAGCGGCTCAGTGGTGGACCGGCGTCCGCTGCCCAGCGGGCGTCCCGGAGGCGACCACGGTGCTGCGGGCACCGTCGCGCCGCTCCAGCGCCGCCGAGAGCACAGCGAGTACCAGGGCGGCCGCTGCGAGGGCGGCACCGACCCAGTTGGGGGACGTGTAGCCGAAGCCGGCCGCGATCACGGTGCCGCCGAGCCAGGCGGACAGCGCGTTGCCCAGGTTGAAGGCGCCGATGTTCACGGCCGACGCGAGCGTCGGAGCTCCGTGCGCCTGGTCGAGCACGCGCTTCTGCAGCGGCGGCACGGTCGCGAAGCCCAGCGCGCCGATCAGGGTGATCGTCACGGCAGCCGCGATCTTGTTGTGGGCGGTGAGCGTGAAGAGGGCCAGGACCAGGGCCAGGGCGCCCAGGGAGACGTACAGCATCGGCATCAGGGCGCGGTCGGCGAACCTGCCGCCGAGGAGGTTGCCGCCGACCATGCCGAGGCCGAACAGGACCAGCAGCCAGGTGACCGAGCCGTCGGCGAAGCCGGTGACGTGGGTCATCATCGGCGCGATGTAGGTGATGGCCGCGAAGACGCCGCCGAAGCCGAGGACGGTCATCGCCATGGCCAGCAGGACCTGGGCGTTCTTGAACGCGGCCAGTTCGTGCCGCAGGTGCACGCCCTCCGGCCGCGGCATCTCGGGCACCAGCTTGGCGACGCCGGCGAGACCGATGACTCCGAGGACGGCGACGAGGCCGAAGGTGACGCGCCAGCCGACGTGCTGGCCGATGAGCGTGCCCAGCGGAACGCCCACGACATTGGCGACGGTCAGGCCGGTGAACATCATGGCGATGGCGCCGGCCTTCTTGTGGGGCGCCACCAGCTCGGCCGCCACAACCGAGCCGATGCCGAAGAAGGCACCGTGCGCGAGCGAGGCGATCACGCGTCCGATCAGCATGATCGCGAAGGCGGGTGCCACGGCGGAGAGCAGGTTCCCGACGATGAAGAGAACCATCAGCAGCATCAGCATCCGCTTGCGCGCGACCTTGGTGCCGAGCACGGTCATCAGCGGGGCGCCGATGACCACGCCGAGCGCGTAGCCCGTGACCAGCAGGCCCGCCGTAGGGATGGAGACCCCGAAGTCGCCCGCGGCCTGGGGCAGCAAGCCCATGATCACAAACTCGGTCGTTCCGATTCCGAAGGCCCCGATCGCGAGGGCCAGAAGCGCGAGAGGCATGAAGGGTTACACCTTCCAAACGATTGCAGGAGCGCTTTGCGTGCGTCCACAATAGTTGCAGACGCCCGTTAATTGCAAACGCGCACTATTGCAGGCTTGCTCTACTCTTGTTTGCAGCCGCTCCGGGACGGAGGAAACGCCATGACAGCGACGGACCCCGCGCTCACCGCCCTCGCGCAGGGCTGGTGCGCCCTCTCTGCGCTGCACGGAAGGATCGAGGCGCACATCGAGCGCGCCCTGCAGGCACGGCACGACCTGAGCGTGCGCGAGTACTCCCTGCTCGATGTGCTGAGCCGCCAGCACGACGGCGATGGCGGCCATCTGCAGATGAAGCAGGTCGCCGACGCGGTCGTGCTCAGCCAGAGCGCCACCACACGCCTGGTGACCCGGCTGGAGGACCGCGGCCTGCTGGAGCGCTACCTCTGCCCCACCGACCGGCGCGGTATCTACACCAACGTCACCGAGGCGGGCCTGCGGCTGCTGGAGGAGGCGCGGCCGACCAATGACGCCGCCCTCCGGGAGGCTCTGGACGAGGCCTCCAGGAACCCCGAACTGGCCCCGCTGGTGCGGGTCGTGGAGTCCCTGAAGGTACCGGCACAGGGCGCGGGCGCGGGAGCCCCTTCCCGCTGATCGAACAGGTGATCCACCCTCTCGCTCAGGGCCTGGCGGAGATCGCTCAGGGCCTAGCGGAGACCGCGCCACCCCTCCGGGTCCACTCCACCGGGAATCGGCGCCTCGGGGTCGTAGGGCTGCCGTGTGAACACGAACGAGCCGAGGTCGAGGTGGCTCACGGCCCCATCCGGGCGGCGTACGGGCCGTAGCAGCTCGCCGGCGAAGTAACCCTCCAGGCCCGTCCAGGTGCCGTCCCCGTTCGAGCGGAAGCGAGCGCGCCGGCCGCTGCCGGTCAGCGGGCCGAGCGCGAGCAGACCGTCAGCAGTCACCCGCAGGCCGAAGGCGTTGGTCCCCCAGTACCACTGCCCCGCCAGCTCCAGGACCGCCGGGTCGACCTCGCGCAGCGGCCGCCAGGGTTCCGGGATCCGCGGCTCCGCCTCGGCGACGATCCGGACGAGATCCGCGGCGACCGCTTGGAGCAGCGGTCCACTCGTGCAGTTGGCGAGCACCACTGCCGCCACGTCGTCCTCCACGCTGAGGGTGAGGTTCGCCAGGAAGCCCGGCAGTGAACCGGAGTGCCCCACCAGCAGCCGGCCGTCGCGGCGCTGGATCTGCAGACCGAGGCCATAGGTGGCCCCGTCCAGCACGTCGGCGGCCTCGGCGGGCGCCGCAGGCGTACGCATCTCCCGCACCGACTCCGCACTCAGTACCCGGTCGTCCCCCGCGGCCAGAAACGCGGCGAACCGCGCCAGATCTCCCGTGGTCGACCACAGCTGACCGGCCGGAGCCATCCTGCCCAGGTCCTCCAGCGGCTCCGGCAGCATCGCGTCCGCCCACGGATGCACGGCCCAGCCGCCGGCGTGCGGTGCCTCGGGCCGCGTGCCGGTGCGGTGCAGACCGAGAGGTTCGAGGATCTCGCTGCGCAGCACTTCCTCCCAGGGAGCACCGCGCAGCTCCTCCACCAGCGCGCCGAGCAGCGTGTAGCCGGGGTTGGAGTAGTGGTGCCGTCGGCCGACGGGGTGCAGCAGGGGCTGCTCGCCCAGCACATCGGCCAGTTCCGGGCGGAGGGTGCCCGGGGTCCGCTCCCACCAGGGGGCGGGTGACTCGGCCGCCAGTCCCGCGGTGTGCGCGAGCAGGTCCGCGATCGTCGCCTCGCCCGCGCCGGTGCCCGGAAGATGCTTCTCCAGGAGATCACCGAGGTCGAGCAGGCCCTCGTCGCGCAGCCGCATCACCAGGACGGCCGTGAAGGTCTTGGTGATGGAGCCGATCCGGTACTGCACATTCTCGTCCGGACCGTGGCCGTCCACCGAGGTTCGCGCTCCGTGCCACACGGCCCGGCCGTCCCGCACGACGGCCGCGACCAGCGAGGGCGACCGTCCCTCGGCCTGCGCGACGGCGATCCGGTGCAGCAGGGCTCGCCGGGTCGTGGGCAGCAGCAGCTCTTCCTGGGGTGTCGTCATGGCCCCAGTCCACCCCGTGGAACAACGGCCGTCGAGTTCATTTCGCGGACGGCGTCCGAGGAGCACGCGCTCGGACCGGCTGATCGTCCGAGCGCCCGGGCTCACCCGGTCGGGCGATCACGTCTGGGCCATGTCCACGAAGCGGGAGTAGTGGCCCTGGAAGGCGACCGTGATCGTGGCGGTGGGGCCGTTTCGGTGCTTGGCCACGATCAGGTCGGCCTCGCCCGCGCGCGGGGACTCCTTCTCGTACGCGTCCTCACGGTGCAGCAGGATGACCATGTCGGCGTCCTGCTCGATGGAGCCCGACTCACGCAGGTCGGAGACCATCGGCTTCTTGTCGGTGCGCTGCTCGGGGCCACGGTTGAGCTGCGAGAGCGCGATGACCGGGATCTCCAGCTCCTTGGCGAGCAGCTTGAGGTTACGGGACATGTCCGAGACCTCCTGCTGCCGGCTCTCGGCGCGCTTGGAGCCGCCGGACTGCATCAGCTGGAGGTAGTCGATGACGACCAGCTTCAGGTCGTTGCGCTGCTTCAGGCGCCGGCACTTGGCCCTGATCTCCATCATCGACAGGTTGGGCGAGTCGTCGATGTAGAGCGGTGCGGCCGACACGTCCGGCATGCGGCGGGCGAGCCTGGTCCAGTCCTCGTCGGTCATCGTGCCGGACCGCATGTGGTGCAGGGCGACCCGGGCCTCGGCGGAGAGCAGACGCATCGCGATCTCGTTGCGGCCCATTTCGAGCGAGAAGATGACGCTCGGCAGGTTGTGCTTGATCGAGGCGGCCCGCGCGAAGTCCAGCGCGAGTGTCGACTTACCCATGGCGGGACGAGCCGCGATGACGATCATCTGGCCCGGGTGCAGACCGTTCGTCAGCGAGTCGAAGTCGGTGAAGCCGGTCGGCACACCGGTCATCTCACCGCTGCGCGAGCCGATCGCCTCGATCTCGTCGAGGGCGCCTTCCATGATGTCGCCGAGCGGGAGATAGTCCTCGCTGGTGCGCTGCTCGGTGACGGCGTAGATCTCGGCCTGGGCGCGGTTGACGATCTCGTCCACGTCGCCGTCGGCCGCGTATCCCATCTGTGTGATGCGCGTACCGGCTTCGACCAGGCGGCGCAGCACGGCCCGCTCATGGACGATCTCCGCGTAGTACTCGGCGTTGGCCGCCGTCGGTACGGTCTGGACGAGGCTGTGCAGATAGGCGGCCCCGCCGACCTTGTTGATCTCGCCGCGCTTGGTGAGCTCGGCTGCGATGGTGATCGGGTCGGCCGGCTCGCCCTTGGCGTAGACGTCCAGGATCGCCTGGTAGATCGTCTCGTGTGCGGGCTTGTAGAAGTCGTGGCCCTTGAGGATCTCGACGACGTCGGCGATGGCGTCCTTCGACAGCAGCATGCCGCCCAGTACCGACTGCTCGGCGTCGAGGTCCTGTGGCGGCACGCGCTCGAAGGAGGAGCCCCCGCCGTCCCAGGAGTCGTTCTCCCGGCCCCTGTCGTGCTGTTCCTCGCGGCTGCGGCCGCCGTCACTGCGTCGCCGGGAGGCCGGCAGACGATCACTGGGTCCGGCATCGGCCCACGGATCGTCCAAGGGCTCGGAAATGCTCACCGAGCCACCTCCTCCCCGTCCGCAGGGCGGACCTCGCCGTGTCCTCTTTTGTACGGCACGGCACTGACAAATGAGAGGCCCAACTCCGGTTCTGGCGCGTCGGGTTTGTGACGATTCCAGGGCCGAGGGAAGGACGCTTCCCGGGCCTGGGGAAGGAGTGGGCGCCGGACCACGGTAGGCCTGTCGGCAGCGTCAGCCAATCTGGTTATCCACAGGCCATGTGGACGACGGCCCGTATGCTGTGGAGAACTCGCCGAAACCTGTGCACGACCCGGTGGACAGCCCTGTGAACAAGCCCTCCCTCGCACCCATCAGACCGCACTGACCTGCACCTTTACCGTCCACCGGCTGTGCAGAAGAAAAACTTCCCCAGTCGGACCAAGATCCGGTCGAACGGTGCGCCGAAGCACACACCCGGAGAGCAGAAGTAAGGGGCACTAGGGAGTTGTATCACTTACCTGTGGACGATTAGATTAGTGCCCATGACACAGGCTCCCGCGATACCCAAGGTCACCCGTCGGCGGCACGACCGAGAGATCGTCGCGCTGGCCGTCCCGGCCTTCGGCGCGCTCGTCGCCGAGCCTCTCTTCGTCATGGCGGACAGTGCCATCGTCGGCCATCTCGGGACCGCACAGCTCGCCGGCCTCGGCGTTGCCGCGGCACTCCTCACCACCGCGGTGAGCGTCTTCGTCTTCCTCGCTTACGCGACCACCGCCGCCGTGGCCCGGCGCGTCGGCGCCGGCGATCTGCAGGCGGCCATTCGCCAGGGCATGGACGGCATCTGGCTGGCGCTGCTGCTCGGCACCGCCGTCATCGCCGTCGTACTTCCGCTGGCACCCGGCATCGTGGACCTCTTCGGCGCCTCCACAACCGCGGCGCCTTACGCCACGACGTATCTGCGCGTCTCCTCACTGGGCATCCCCGCCATGCTCATCGTCCTCGCCGCCACGGGAGTACTCCGCGGACTGCAGGACACCAGGACCCCGCTCCGCGTCGCCGGCGCGGGCTTCGTCGCCAACGGCGCGCTCAATGCAGGACTCGTTTACGGCGCCGGGCTCGGCATCGCCGGTTCGGCCTGGGGCACGGTGATCGCTCAGTTCGGTATGGCAACCGTCTATCTGACCGTGGTCGTCCGCGGGGCCCGTCGGCACAAGGCATCGCTTCGCCCGGATGCCGCCGGCATCCGGGCCTCGGCTCAGGCAGGCGTTCCGCTCCTGGTCCGCACGCTGTCCCTGCGGGCGATCCTGATGATCGCCACGGCGGTCGCAGCTCATCTCGGCGACGCCGATATCGCTGCCCACCAGATCATCCTGTCCCTGTGGAGTCTGCTGGCCTTCGCTCTCGACGCCATTGCGATCGCGGGTCAGGCCATCATCGGCCGCTACCTCGGCGCGGACGACGCGCAAGGAGCACGTGACGCCTGCCGCCGCATGGTCCAGTGGGGCATCGCTACCGGGGTGATTCTCGGCCTGCTCGTGGTGGCCGCCCGGCCGCTCTTCCTGCCCCTGTTCACCAACGACTCGGTGGTCAAGGACACTGCACTGCCCGCGCTGCTGATGGTGGCGCTTTCGCAACCCGTCTGCGGAATCGTCTTCGTGCTGGACGGGGTACTGATGGGCGCGGGTGACGGACCGTACCTGGCGTGGGCGATGATCGTCACGCTAGCGGTGTTCGCTCCCCTCGCGCTGCTCGTCCCCACACTCGGCGGCGGCCTCACCGCACTGTGGGCTGCGATGACACTCATGATGGCCATTCGCATGCTGACCCTGTGGCTGCGCACCCGCTCGGGTCGCTGGGTCGTCACGGGAGCCACTCGCTGACCGTTTCACGTGAAACAAGCCGGCTGCCGTGTTTCACGTGAAACACCCGTTCTTCTCCACGCTGTGCCGGTGCTATTCCAACCCAGCACATGCGAAAGGGGCCGCGCCGGTGATGGCGCGGCCCCTTTCAGAGCTGCTCAATCAAGCAGAGCGCAGCGATCAGGCCGCGACGACCTCGATGTTGACCTTGGCGGCCACCTCGGGGTGCAGACGCACGGACGTCTCGTGGGCGCCCAGAGTCTTGATCGGGGCGGACAGCTCGATGCGGCGCTTGTCGACCTCGGGGCCACCGGAAGCCTTGATCGCGGACGCGATGTCGGCCGGGGTGACGGAACCGAAGAGACGACCGGCGTCGCCGGAGCGGACGGCCAGGCGGACCTTGACGCCCTCAAGCTGGGCCTTCACAGCGTTGGCCTGCTCGATGGTCTGGATCTCGTGGATCTTGCGAGCGCGACGGATCTGCTCGACGTCCTTCTCGCCACCCTTGGTCCAGCGGATAGCGAACTTCCGCGGGATCAGGTAGTTGCGAGCGTAACCGTCCTTGACGTCGACGACGTCGCCAGCGGCACCGAGGCCGGAGACCTCGTGGGTGAGGATGATCTTCATGAGTCGGTCACCCTTCCCTTAGCGCGCGGTGGACGTGTAGGGCAGCAGCGCCATCTCACGGCTGTTCTTCACGGCCGTGGCGACGTCACGCTGGTGCTGCGTGCAGTTGCCGGTCACGCGGCGGGCACGGATCTTGCCGCGGTCGGAAATGAACTTCCGCAGCATGTTCGTGTCCTTGTAGTCCACGTACGTGACCTTGTCCTTGCAGAAAGCGCAGACCTTCTTCTTCGGCTTGCGCACAGGCGGCTTCGCCATGGTGTTTCTCCTGTGTGATCAAGAAGTTGGGGTACGACCCACCCTTGGTCCGAGGACCTAGAAGGGGGGCTCGTCCGAGTAGCCGCCACCGCCGCCGGAGCCTCCGCCCCAGCCGCCGCCGCCCTGGTTGCCACCGGCGGGAGCGCCGGTCGCCCACGGGTCGTCAGCCGGAGCGCCGCCGCCCTGCTGGCCGCCGCCGGAGCTTCCGCCCCAGCCGCCGCCACCCTGGTTGCCACCGCCGCCGTAACCGCCCTGGCCACCGCGAGCGCCACCGGCGGTCTTGGTGACCTTGGCCGTGGCGTTGCGCAGGCTGGGGCCGACTTCCTCGACGTCCAGCTCGTAGACCGTGCGCTTGACGCCCTCACGGTCCTCGTACGACCGCTGCTTCAGCCGGCCCTGCACGATGACGCGCATGCCTCGCTGGAGCGACTCGGCGACGTTCTCCGCCGCCTGACGCCAGACCGAGCAGGTCAGGAAGAGGCTCTCGCCGTCCTTCCACTCGTTCGTCTGGCGGTCGAAGGTGCGGGGAGTGGACGCGACGCGGAACTTCGCGACCGCCGCACCGGACGGGGTGAAGCGCAGCTCGGGGTCGTCGACAAGATTGCCGATGACCGTGATGACGGTCTCGCCTGCCATGGGGGAACCTCTCGGCGGGTTTGCTGCTGGCTGCTTGCTGCTACTCGAATCCCGAGATCAGCTGAGCGGGAGAGCTCAGTGGGTCTCGGGACGGAGGACCTTGGTCCGGAGGACCGACTCGTTCAGGTTCATCTGGCGGTCGAGCTCCTTGACGACCGCAGGCTCGGCCTGCAGGTCGATGACCGAGTAGATGCCCTCGGGCTTCTTCTTGATCTCGTAGGCGAGACGACGACGGCCCCAGGTGTCGACCTTCTCAACCTTGCCGCCACCGTCACGGACGACGGACAGGAAGTTCTCGATCAGCGGGGAGACAGCACGCTCCTCGAGATCGGGGTCGAGGATGACCATCACCTCGTAGTGACGCATGTGGAACCCACCTCCTTTGGACTCAGCGGCCACGGTCGTTCCGTGGCAGGAGGGTTGTGATGCGTACGCAACGGTATCGGCCGCCACTGACAATCGGGGGCCTTGAGGGATCCCTGCAGTGTTACCTGGGCAGGCGTGGGCAGACACCAATGCAGACGGTACAGACTACCCGCACACCCGCTTCCGGTTGAAATCCGGGCGTGCAGACCGTCACCCTGTACACGTCGGGTGTGTACGGCGCTACTATGCGCCGCCTTCCGCAGGAGGTGCCCATGGCACAGACATTGCATCCCAACGTCGCCGGTTCCCTCTTCGCCACGGACGGCAAGGCTCGTCCGCTTCAGGACACCCTGATGGCGGTGACCTTCGTCCTCGGCGTGCTGTCCTTCGTCACGTCCTTCTTCCACGGCCTCCACCTGCTCAGCTCCTGGACAGGTCTGGTGGGCCTTGCCGTCGGCATCTACGGGCAGTGGATCTCGGTGACCACTCGGGAGCGCTTCGTTCTGATCCTGGGTCTCGGCGCTGCGGGAGTGGGTTTCCTGATCAGCATGGCGCACGGTGGACTGTTCGGCGGGCTCATCGGCAGCTGACCGCCGGACGCCGTCCGACACGCCTTTTCGAACACCGCGGACCGCCCCGGCCGCCCGTCCGACCGGGGTTAAGGCCCATACGCCCAGTCGGGGCGTTCGCAAGGCGCAGTAGGCTTCGGCGCTAGAGCCGGAGCCCCTGTACCCATGGGGACACACCAGCCCGAGGAGCGCCCCGACATGAGCCTGACCCTGAGGACCATCAGCCGCGAGCAGCATCTGGCCTACATCCAGAGCCTGCCGGCGGCGAGCCACATGCAGGTCCCGGCCTGGGCCGATGTGAAGGCGGAGTGGCGTTCGGAGAACCTCGGCTGGTTCGACGACCGCACCGGCGAGATGGTCGGTGCCGGCCTGGTCCTCTACCGCCAGCTGCCCAAGATCAAGCGCTACCTCGCCTATCTCCCCGAGGGCCCGGTCATCAACTGGTTCGCGCCCAACCTGGACGACTGGATCCAGCCGATGCTGGCGCATCTGAAGCAGCAGGGCGCCTTCTCGGTGAAGATGGGGCCGCCGGTGATCATCCGGCGCTGGAACGCCGAGACGATCAAGAAGGGCATCCAGGACCAGGACGTCAAGCGGCTGCGCGACCTGGAGGCCGACTTCATCGAGCCGCGTGCCTTCGAGGTGGCGGACAAGCTGCGCCGCATGGGCTGGCAGCAGGGCGAGGACGGCGGCGCCGGTTTCGGTGACGTCCAGCCGCGCTACGTCTACCAGGTGCCGTTGGCCAACCGCTCCCTGGAAGAGGTCCACAAGAACTTCAACCAGCTGTGGCGGCGCAACATCAAGAAGGCCGAGAAGGCCGGCGTCGAGGTCGTACAGGGCGGCTACCAGGACCTGGCAGAGTGGCAGCGGCTGTACGAGATCACGGCGGTGCGCGACCACTTCCGGCCCCGCCCGCTGTCGTACTTCCAGCGCATGTGGACGGCCCTCAACACCGAGGACCCCAACCGTATGCGGCTGTACTTCGCCCGCCACAACGGTGTGAACCTGTCCGCGGCGACGATGCTGATCGTCGGTGGCCACGTCTGGTACTCCTACGGCGCCTCCGACAACATCGGCCGTGAGGTCCGGCCCTCGAACGCGATGCAGTGGCGGATGCTGCGCGACGCCTACGCGCTCGGCGCCACCGTCTACGACCTGCGGGGCATCTCCGACTCGCTGGACGAGACGGACCACCTCTTCGGTCTGATCCAGTTCAAGGTGGGCACCGGCGGGCAGGCCGCCGAGTACCTCGGCGAGTGGGACTTCCCGCTGAACAAGCTGCTGCACAAGGCGCTCGACATCTACATGTCGCGCCGCTGAGCCGCGGGCGTTTGATTCCATAGGCTTCACAGCCTGCACACCTCTGATCCACCGCAGCCACGAGAAAGGTTCCGGGTCCGGCCATGGCGCTCACGCTCTACGTCGACACCGCGCGCTGGCGGGCGCACCACAAGCACGTGCACGAGCAGTTCCCTGGGCTGGTCCCGGTCTGCAAGGGCAACGGCTACGGCTTCGGGCACGAACGGCTGGCGGAGGAGGCGACGCGGCTGGGCGCGGACCTGCTCGCGGTCGGCACGACGTACGAGGCCGCACGCATCAAGGACTTCTTCAGCGGTGACCTGCTGGTGCTGACGCCGTACCGGCGTGGCGAGGAGCCCGTGCCGCTGCCCGACCGGGTGGTGCGCTCGGTGTCGTCGGTCGACGGTGTGTACGGTCTCGTCGGCGCGCGGGTGGTCATCGAGGTGATGTCGTCGATGAAGCGCCACGGCATCAGCGAGCAGGACCTGCCCCAGCTGCACCAGGCCATCGAGAACGTCCGGCTGGAGGGCTTCGCCATCCATCTGCCGCTGGACCGCACCGACGGCTCGGACGCGGTCGAGGAGGTCATCGGCTGGATGGACCGGCTGCGCGCGGCCCGGCTGCCGCTGCACACGATGTTCGTCAGCCACCTCAAGGCCGATGAACTGGCCCGGCTGCAGCAGCAGTTCCCGCAGACACGGTTCCGCGCCCGCATCGGCACGCGGCTGTGGCTGGGGGACCACGAGGCGACCGAGTACCGCGGCGCCGTCCTGGACGTCACGCGTGTGGCCAAGGGCGACCGGTTCGGCTACCGGCAGCAGAAGGCGGCCTCCGACGGCTACCTGGTGGTCGTGGCGGGCGGTACGTCGCACGGCGTGGGCCTGGAGGCCCCGAAGGCCCTGCACGGCGTCATGCCGCGCGCCAAGGGCGTCGCACGGGCCGGCCTCGCCACGGTCAACCGGAACCTTTCTCCGTTCGTCTGGGGCGGCAAGCAGCGCTGGTTCGCCGAGCCGCCGCACATGCAGGTGTCGATCCTGTTCGTCCCGTCGGACGCTCCGGAGCCGAAGGTCGGTGACGAGCTGGTGGCCCATCTTCGGCACACCACCACGCAGTTCGACCGGCTCGTGGACCGCTGAGCCGGCCAGGACGGCAGAAGGCCGTACACGCAGTGCGCGTGTACGGCCTCCTTCATGGCCTTCTGCTGGGGCGTTCGCTCAGAGCGAACGGTCCTCGGGGGACGGCGTGACGGGCCTGCCCCAGTCCACCTGAGGCCCCTCGAAGTGTGCGGCGTGCCGCGGCGGATGGGCTGCCGCGCCGAACACGAAGACGTCCCGCGCGCCGTCGAGCACTCCGCCCGACGGGTCGTCGTCGCCCGAGCGGCGCACCACGTCCCGGTCGGGCATCAGGATGTCGCGCACGACGACGGCGCAGAGATACAGCGTGCCCACCAGATGCAGCGCGATCGCCCAGTGATAGCCGTGCGGCGGCAGACCCTTGTGGGCTTCTCCGCTGGTCGTGTAGGCGAGATACATCCAGATCCCCAGGAAGTACGCCACCTCGCAGGCCTGCCAGATCAGGAAGTCGCGCCACTTGGGCCGGGCCAGGACCGCCAGCGGCACCAGCCACAGGACGTACTGCGGTGAGTAGACCTTGTTGGTGAGGATGAACGCCGCCACCATCAGGAAGGCCAGCTGCGCGAAGCGCGGCCGGCGCGGGGCGGTGAACGTCAGCGCAGCGATGCCGAGGAAGCACAGCACCACCAGCACCAGGGCAGCGGTGTTCACAAAGCCGATACCGGGCGGGTTGCTGGAGTTCTGCGCCCAGATCAGCCAGAACGAGCCGAAGTCGACGCCCCGTTCCTGGCTGAAGGTGTAGAACTTCGACCAGCCCTGGAAGGCGAAGAGCATCACCGGCAGGTTCACCACCAGCCAGGCGATCGCCGCGCCGCAGAAGGCCTGGCTGTACTCCCGCCACTTGCCGGCCCGCCAGCACAGCACGAACAGCGGAGCGAGCAGGAACACGGGGTAGAGCTTGGCGGCCGTGGCGAGACCCAGGAGAACGCCGAAGGCAAGGGGACGGCTCCGGGACCACATCAGCATCGCGGCGGCCGTGAGCGCCACGGCCAGCAGGTCCCAGTTGATGGTCGCGGTGAGCACGAAAGCAGGCGACAGGGCGACCAGCAGACCGTCCCAGGGACGCCGGCGGTGGGTGCGGACCACGCAGACCGCGATGACGGCCGCGCAGACCATCAGCATCCCGGCGTTGACGAACCAGTACCACTGCTCCTGGTGCTGGATGCTGCCGCTGTGCGGGGTCAGCCAGGATGCCACCTCCATGAACACACCGGTCAGGACCGGGTATTCGAGGTAGTCCATGTCGCCCGAGAGCTTGTCGAAGTACGGCACGAGATGATCGGCGAACCCACGCCCCTGGTAGAGGTGCGGGATGTCCGAGTAGCAGGCGTGCGTGTACTGACTGCTCGCACCGAAGAACCAGCCACTGTGATAGCAGGGTGCCTTCTGGACCAGGCCGAGGGCGAACATGCCGATCGCCACGAGCACGACGACCCGTAGGGGGGTCCACCAGGAGGTCCCGAGCAGGGCGCGCCGCCCCAGCGGGCCACCGATCAGCTCACTGCCTGCCCGGGCGATCTCGTCCTCGCCGGTCGGCCGCACCGGTTCTGCCGTGGTGTGCCGCACGGGCTCGGGCTCGGGCATGCTCGCGGGCGTCATCTCTGCACTGGGCATGGGCCACATCCTGCCGTACCTGTCTGGGAAAGCGCCGAGGGCCGCCGCACCTCGAAGGTGCGGCGGCCCCTGTTTCACGTGAAACACCTGCGGCGGACGAAATGGCCACTCATCGGCCATGTCCGGCGGCTAGCCGGTCGGGCCCGCGAAGATGCCTCCGTTGCCGTTGCCGTTGCCGTTGCCACGCGTGTTTCCGCCGGTCCCGGTCGTGTCGGTGACGGTCGGTGCCGGCGAGGTGCCTCCGTCCACGCCACCCGTGTCCGCGCCACCGTTGCCGTTTCCGTTGCCGTTGCAGCCGTTGCCCCAGTTCCACTGGCAGGTGTCGCTGGCCGACGGGGACGGAGACGGAGACGTGGCGCTGGGCGACGGGCTCGGCGAGTCGCTCGGCGACGGGCTCGGCGTGATGCTGACGGTCGGGGTCGGGGACGGGGCACCGGCCTCGTCCTGGACCTTGCCGATCTCGGTGGCATCCGGGAAGCCGGGGTCGTTCTTGCCCTGCAGCGCGGCCTTCATGTACTCGGTCCACACCGACGTCGGGATATCACCACCGTGGATCGACGGGACGCCGGCCGTACCGTTCATGGACAGCAGCTCGTGGTCCTTCGGGTTCTCACGGAACATCGCCACCGAGGTGGACAGCTGCTGGGTGTAGCCGACGAACCAGGCCGACTTGTTGCTGTCGGTGGTACCGGTCTTGCCCGCCGCCGTACGGCCCAGGGCCTTGGCGTTGAAACCCGTACCGTTCTGGATCACGTTCTCCAGGACATCCGTGACGTTGTTCGCCACGTTGGCCGGCATCGCCGTGGTGACCTGCGGCTTGGTGAAGCCCTGCACCTCCTCGCCGTCCTTCTTCACGGAGGTCACCGAGTACGGGTCCGCGTGCTTGCCGGACGCCGCGAAGGTCGCGTACGCGTCGGCCATGCGGATCGCGCTCGGGGTCGAGGTGCCGATGGCGAAGGACGGGTTGAGGTCCTGCGACATGCTGTCGCTGAGGATGCCGGCCGACCTGGCCACGTCTCGGACGTGCGTCATCCCCACATCGACGCCGAGCTGCACGAACGGCGTGTTGATGGACTGCTCCATCGCCTTGCGGAGGGAGATGTATCCCCAGCGGCGAGGAGACTCGTTGTTCTGGTAGAAGGTCGAGTTGTCCTTGTTCAGGTAATAGGAGCCATCCGGCTTCATGACCTTGAGATGGTCGTTGCCGTTGTACTTGCTCAGGGGGGAGATTCCCTGCCCCCCGGACCTGTACGTCCCGTACTCCATGGCCGCGGCCAGAACGAACGGCTTCCACGTCGAACCGACCGGGACACCGGAGGTGTCGGCGTTGTTCGTGAAGTGGCCGTTCTCGTAGCCGTCGCCGCCGTAGAGAGCGACGATCGCGCCGTTGTTGGGCCGCACCGACGCCGCGCCGAACTGGACGTACTTGTCCAGGTCACGGCGCTTGGGATCGATCCGCTCCTTCTGGATCTTCTTCACGGCCGCGCTCAGCTCGTTGACCTTGTCCTTCTCGAAGGTCGTCTTGATCTGGTAGCCGCCCCTGTCGAAATCCGCCTCCGTGATGTCGGAGTGGGCGAGGACGTACTTCTTCGCCGTGTCGACCAGGTAGCTGATCTGGCCGGTCATCCCCTTGGTCGCCTTGCGGCCGTCGGGCATGGGGTACTGCGCGATGGCTTTGCGGTAGTCGGCGTCACTGAGGTGGTGATCGTTGTGCATCTGCTCGAGGATCCACCGCCAGCGTTCCTGCGACCGCTTCTTGTTGGCCGTCGCGGTCGCCGAGGGGTCGAGATCCGCGTTGCCGGCGGGGTCGAAGTACGTCGGGCCCTTGAGCAGCGATGCGAGGACCGCGCACTGGCTCGGCGTCAGGTCCACCGCGTTCTTGCCGTAGTACGTCTGCGCAGCCGCCTGGATGCCGTACGCGCCTCGCCCGAAGTACGAGGTGTTGAGGTACCCCTGCAGAATCTGGCTCTTCTTGAGCTTCGTCCCCACCTTGATGGAGATGAACAGCTCCCTCAACTTACGGGTGACGGTCTGCTGCTGGCTCAGATACGTGTTCTTGACGTACTGCTGGGTGATCGTCGAACCACCCTGGGTCTGGCCGCCCCGCGCCATGTTGACCACGGCGCGCGCGATACCCATGGGGTCGACGCCCGAGTCCTGGTAGAAGCTCTTGTTCTCGGCCGAGATCACGGCCCACTGCATGGCATCGGGAATCTGGTCGATGCTGACGTTCTGCCGGTTGACGCCCGTGCCCGTGGCCACCATCTGCTTGCCGTCGGCCCAGTAGTAGACGTTGTTCTGGGACTTGGCGGCGACGTTCTCGTTGGGGATCGAGACCATCGCATAGCCCACGCCGACCAGCGCGACCAGGCTGCCGACGAAGCCGATGAAGAGACCGGAGACAAGCTTCCAGGAGGGCACCCAGCGACGCCAGCCGTACTTTCCGGCTCGGGGATAGTCGATGAACCGCTTCTTGCCGGGTGCGGTCGACGCACGGCCCCTGCCGCGCCCGGGACCGGTCGGGCCGCTGGGAGCGCCGCGCCGGCCGCCCGGGCCGGCGGTGTCCACGCCTCTGCGGCGGCTGCCTCTCTGCGCCGCCCGGCGGGCCTCGGCACGGCCACCGTAGGGACGCTCATCACCTCCCGGACCACTGGCACCCGGCCCATAGGAACTGGACCCATAGGAGTCGGCTGGGGACCCGGTGGCGCCCCGCGGTGCCGCACGGCGGCCGGAGGCCGAGCCGGACGGGTCGCGTCGGGCCGCGGCACGTCCGCCTCCCTGCGGCTGCGGCGGTTTGCGACGGTGCTCGCTCATCGAACGACTACTCCTCGGGCAGGCGCACCCGTGCGCCTGGAACGGCGGCTGGTTTCCGGTCCCCCCGAAGTACGGATGTGGTCGGTCCTGCATTCACCCGTACTGCACCGGGGACAACGACGCTCCCCGGGCGTCACTCGGTTCCCGGTGATGTGCATGCCGCACAGACTACGCATCCCCAAAACCTGCCGAGCCCTGAAGTTCACCCCAAAACGTGCAACTTGCATCGTATGAATCGGTGATGTGATCCCGTTCACCACCGCCACTCTTGTCGCCCGAGGAAGGCCGTTCTATCGTCGTGATGTATCGAGTCGATACATCAGCGCGAGATAAAGACGCTGAGAGGTACTGCGAGACCCGCGGGAGCGACCAGCGGGACCGAGAGGAGGCGACGATGAGCCGACGTTCCGGCATCCTTGAGTTCGCCGTGCTCGGCCTGCTGCGCGAGTCCCCGATGCACGGCTATGAGCTGCGCAAACGACTCAACACGTCCCTGGGTGTGTTCCGGGCGTTCAGCTACGGGACCCTGTATCCCTGCCTCAAGACGCTGGTCGCCAACGGCTGGTTGATCGAGGAACCGGGCAGCACTCACGAGGACGCCCTCGCCGCTCCACTCGCCGGACGCCGCGCCAAGATCGTCTATCGGCTGACGGCGGAAGGGAAGGAGCACTTCGAGGACCTGCTCTCGCAGACCGGCCCCGACGCGTATGAGGACGAGCACTTCGCCGCACGCTTCGCCTTCTTCGGGCAGACGTCGCGCGATGTGCGCATGCGGGTCCTGGAGGGCCGGCGCAGCCGTCTGGAGGAGCGCCTGGAGAAGATGCGCGCCTCCCTGGCACGCACGCGGGAACGCCTCGACGACTACACACTTGAGCTCCAGCGCCACGGGATGGAGTCCGTGGAGCGCGAAGTGCGCTGGCTGAACGAGCTCATCGAGAGCGAGCGGGCCGGACGGGACCTGAGGGGTTCCGCCTCCGGGGGGCCCGCTCAGCAGGACACCACCACTGGATCGACGGGCGGCCTGCCCCGTCGCGGGGACACCCCCCGCACGGATACGCCCGGCGACACCGCCACGTGAGTCCCACTCAGGGCCTCACTCGTACACACAGGGAGCAACCGGAATGGGTTCGGTTCGCGTAGCCATCGTCGGCGTGGGCAACTGCGCTGCGTCGCTCGTGCAGGGAGTCGAGTACTACAAGGACGCCGACCCGGCGTCCAAGGTCCCCGGCCTGATGCACGTGCAGTTCGGTGACTACCACGTGCGCGACATCGAGTTCGTCGCCGCGTTCGACGTCGACGCCAAGAAGGTCGGCCTCGACCTGGCGGACGCGATCGGCGCCTCCGAGAACAACACGATCAAGATCTGCGACGTGCCCACGTCCGGTGTCACCGTGCAGCGTGGCCACACCCTCGACGGCCTCGGCAAGTACTACCGCCAGACCATCGAGGAGTCCGCCGCCGAGCCGGTCGACGTCGTCCAGATCCTCAAGGACAAGCAGGTCGACGTCCTCGTCTGCTACCTGCCCGTCGGCTCCGAGGACGCGGCGAAGTTCTACGCCCAGTGCGCCATCGACGCCAAGGTCGCCTTCGTCAACGCCCTCCCGGTCTTCATCGCCGGCACCAAGGAGTGGGCGGACAAGTTCACGGAGGCGGGCGTCCCGATCGTCGGTGACGACATCAAGTCCCAGGTCGGCGCCACCATCACGCACCGCGTCATGGCGAAGCTGTTCGAGGACCGCGGTGTCATCCTCGACCGCACGATGCAGCTGAACGTCGGCGGCAACATGGACTTCAAGAACATGCTTGAGCGTGAGCGCCTGGAGTCCAAGAAGATCTCCAAGACGCAGGCCGTCACCTCCCAGATCCCCGACCGGGACCTCGGTGAGAAGAACGTCCACATCGGCCCGTCCGACTACGTGGCCTGGCTGGACGACCGCAAGTGGGCCTACGTCCGCCTTGAGGGCCGCGCCTTCGGTGACGTCCCGCTGAACCTGGAGTACAAGCTGGAGGTCTGGGACTCCCCGAACTCCGCGGGTGTCATCATCGACGCCCTGCGCGCCGCGAAGATCGCCAAGGACCGCGGCATCGGCGGACCGATCCTGTCGGCGTCCTCCTACTTCATGAAGTCCCCGCCGGTCCAGTACTTCGACGACGAGGCCCGCGAGAACGTCGAGAAGTTCATCCGTGGTGAGGTCGAGCGCTAAAGCCCTGAGGGCCATCGCTCGCACCAGAACGCTCCTGCCAGGGCTGTGAAGGTCCCCGGGTCAACCGACCCGGGGACCTTCCGCATGTGTGAGGCTGTGCCCCATGCCCGTCGTCCGTGACCTGCGCGTCCTGTTGCGCCTGCGGTACTTCCGACGCCTGCTGTACATCCGCCTCCTGTCCCAGGGCGCCGACGGCGTCTACCAGGTCGCACTCGCCGCGTATGTCGTCTTCTCCCCCGAGAAACAGACCTCGGCGACTGCCATCGCCTCCACGATGGCAGTCCTGCTGCTCCCCTACTCACTGGTCGGCCCGTTCGCCGGCGTCCTGCTGGACCGCTGGCGGCGCCGACAGGTCTTCGTGTACGGCAATCTGCTGCGCGCCCTGATGGCCGCGGCCACCGCCGCGCTGATGGTCAGCCAGGTCCCGGACTGGCTGTTCTACGTCTCCGCGCTGTGTGTCACGGCCGTCAACCGCTTCATCCTCGCCGGGCTGTCCGCCTCTCTGCCCCGTGTGGTGGACGCCGAGCGTCTGGTGCTCGCGAACTCTCTGTCGCCGACAGCCGGGACGCTCGCCGCGACCGCGGGCGGCGGTCTGGCCTTCGCCGTACGGCTCGTGGCGTCCGGATCCGACGCGGCAGTGGTCCTCCTCGGCGCCTTTCTCTATCTGTGCGCCGGCCTCAGCGCCCTCACCCTGCCGCCCGCGCTCCTCGGCCCCGACCGGCAGCCGAAACGCCCGCACATGTCCACCGCCCTCGCCGACGCGGCACGCGCCCTCATCGCGGCTGTCCGGCACCTGGCCGCACCCCAGCGCAGGGAGGCCGCCTGGGCGCTGGCCGCGATGACACTGATGCGCTTCTGCTACGGGGCGCTGCTGGTCCTTCTGCTCATGCTGTGCCGGTACGCCCTCTCCACGACGTCCGAGGCGGGGCTCCGACTGCTCGGACTCGCACTGGCGGTGTCCGGTGCGGGATTCTTCGTGGCGGCCGCGGTGACGCCGTGGGCGGCGGCGCGCCTCGGTCCCGAACGGTGGATCGCGGTGTGCTCCGGAACCGCCACCGTACTGGTGCCTGCCCTGGGGCTTCCCTTCGCCGCCGGGCCGCTCCTGGCCGCGGCCTTCATTCTGGGCCTGATCACCCAGGGCGCCAAGATCGCCACCGACACCATCGTCCAAGCCTGCGTCGATGACGCATTCCGCGGCCGGATCTTCTCCGTGTACGACGTGCTCTTCAACGTGGCCTTCGTCGGCGCGGCCGGAGTGGCTGCTCTGATGCTGCCGCCGGACGGCCGCTCGACACCCCTGGTGATCCTGGTCGCCGTCCTCTACGGCGGGGTCGCCACAGCCTTGGCTCGCTTCGAGCGTCGCTGAGGCGGCCGACCAGGAAACGGAGAGGGCGATGTTTCACGTGAAACACCGCCCCTCGACGCCACAAGCCCCGGGTGGGTGTTTCACGTGAAACACCGCCGGACCCGGCAGCACAGAGATCAGCTCTGCTCTGCCCACCAGTCCTTCAGAGCCGTCACGGCCGCGTCATGCTCCATCGGGCCGTTCTCCAGACGCAGCTCCAGCATGTGCTTGTAAGCCTTGCCGATCACGGGGCCGGGACCGACACCCAGGATCTCCATGATCTGGTTGCCGTCGAGGTCCGGGCGGATCGCGTCCAGCTCTTCCTGCTCCTGCAACTGGGCGATGCGCTCCTCCAGGCCGTCGTAGGCCCTGGACAGCGCGGCCGCCTTTCGCTTGTTGCGGGTGGTGCAGTCCGAGCGGGTCAGCTTGTGCAGGCGATCCAGCAGCGGGCCCGCGTCACGGACGTAGCGCCGCACTGCGGAGTCCGTCCACTCTCCGGTGCCGTAGCCGTGAAAGCGCAGGTGGAGTTCGACCAGCCGTGAGACGTCCTTCACCAGGTCATTGGAGTACTTCAGGGCGGTCATGCGCTTCTTGGTCATCTTGGCACCGACCACCTCGTGGTGGTGGAACGAGACCCGGCCGTCCTTCTCGAAGCGGCGCGTCCGCGGCTTGCCGATGTCGTGCAGCAGCGCGGCCAGCCGGAGCACGAGATCGGGGCCGTCCTCCTCCAGGGCGATCGCCTGCTCCAGGACGATCAGCGTGTGGTCGTAGACGTCCTTGTGCCGATGGTGCTCGTCCCGCTCCAGACGCAGTGCCGGCAGCTCGGGCAGCACATGACCCGCGAGCCCGGTGTCCACGAGCAGGCCCAGTCCCTTGCGTGGGTGTGCGGAGAGGATCAGCTTGTTCAGCTCGTCCCGGACCCGCTCGGCCGAGACGATCTCGATACGTCCGGCCATCTCCGTCATCGCCGTGACGACCTCAGGGGCAAGCGTGAAGTCCAGCTGGGCGGCGAACCGCGCAGCCCGCATCATCCGCAGGGGGTCGTCCGAGAACGACTCCTCGGGCGTACCCGGCGTCCGCAGCAGCCGGGCCGCGAGATCCTCAAGGCCACCGTGCGGGTCGATGAACTCCTTCTCGGGCAGCGCCACGGCCATCGCGTTGACCGTGAAATCGCGGCGGACCAGGTCCTCCTCGATGGAGTCGCCGTACGACACCTCGGGCTTGCGCGAGGTGCGGTCGTAGGCCTCCGACCGATAGGTCGTGATCTCGATCTGGTAGCCGTCCTTCTGCGCGCCGACGGTGCCGAAGGCGATTCCGACCTCCCAGACGGCGTCCGCCCATGGCCGGACGATCTTGAGAACGTCCTCGGGGCGGGCGTCGGTCGTGAAGTCCAGGTCGTTGCCGAGCCGGCCGAGCAACGCGTCGCGCACCGATCCGCCGACCAGGGCGAGCGAGAACCCGGCCTCCTGGAATCGGCGGGCGAGATCGTCGGCGACGGGCGCCACCCGCAGCAGCTCGGCGACCGCGCGCTGCTGCGCCTGGCTCAGGGCAGAGGGAGTGTCTTCGTTGGGGTTCGGCACAACAGAAGAGGGTACGTGCCGCGGCGAGCCGGAGCGCCCTCCATTTCCTCCGGGACGGCCCTGGCAGGGGCGGTGGACGGCTCCCGGCATACCCACCGCAAGCACTGCCCTCGCGGCGTTCGGACGTTCTCCCCTCGATACTGGATATAGAGGACGGGCCGTCGCGGCTCCTCGATCTTGTGGCGGAGACCGCGGCACTTCCGCTCAGCGCGCATCGTTACCATGCGTGGACGCACATTCCGACGACCACTGACGACGACGAGGGACGGGCGAGCGCGTGGCCGAGGCGGCAGACTTCCAGGGGACCAGTGCCTCACCTGCCCGCCGGTGGCTGCGGCGCACCGGCGCGCTGCTCGCGGGGGCGCCTCTGCTGGCCGGGCTGCTGCAGCTGCCCGCCGCGGGGCCCGCCCAGGCCGCCTCCTCGGACGCGGTGTCCGTCTCCCTGGACTCGCTCACCCCCAACGCCCCCACGGACGGGGACACGCTGACCGTGTCGGGCACGGTGACCAACAACGGCAAGCAGACCGTCACCGGCGCCCATGCGGATCTGCGGGTGGGTCCCCTGCTCAACACCCGCTCGGCGATCGACGCCGTCGCCCGGCACTCCGACGACCTGCCGGGTGACACCGGCTCCGAGGTCGGCGGCAAGTACGAGAAGAAGTTCTCCAAGCTGTCCCCGGGCGTCGCCGAGCACTTCAGCATCTCCGTCCCCGTCGACAAGCTCGATCTCGGCGACGACGGCGTCTACGAGTTCGGTGTCGCCCTCTCCGGCCAGACCGCCGCGCAGCCCTGGGACCGGGTGCTCGGCATCCAGCGGACGTTCCTGCCGTGGCAGCCGTCCGAAGCCGGTACCAAGACCAGGACGACGTTCCTGTGGCCGCTGCTCTCCACGGTCCGTATGACGGCCAAGACGGGCGCCGGTGAGCTCCAGACACCGGTGTTCCTCAACGACGATCTGGCCAAGGAGCTGGCGCCGGGCGGCCGGCTGGCCCAGATGGTGGAGCTGGGCAAGGACCTCGACGTCACCTGGGTGATCGACCCGGACCTGCTGGCCTCGGTGGACCGGATGGCGACCGGCAACTACCGGCTGCCGGGCGACGGGGACACCACCACGCCCGGCCCGCGCGAGCACCAGGCGGTCGCCAAGCAGTGGCTGGCGAACCTGCAGAAGGCGGTGGCGGGCAAGGAGGTCGTCGCGCTTCCCTTCGGCGACCCGGACCTGGCGTCCCTCGCCCACAACGGCACCAGCGTCACCGGCTCGCTCAGCCACCTCAAGGACGCCACCGATGTCGCCGCCATCACCGTCAAGACCGTGCTTCACGTCACACCGAGCACCGACTTCGCCTGGCCGGTGGAGGGCGCCGTGGACCCGGCGATCATGAAGGTCGCGACCTCCGCCGGAGCCGACCGTGTGATCGCCCGCAGCGACAGCCTCCAGGAGACGGCCGGGCTGTCGTACACGCCTTCCGCCGCCCGGCCGGTCGGCGCTGGCACCACGGCGGTGGTCTCCGACGCCCGGCTGTCCACGGCCTTCGAGGGCGATCTGACGAAGGCGGACTCGGCCACGCTCGCCGTGCAGGAGTTCCTGGCCCAGAGCCTTGAGGTGAACGCGCAGACGGACAAGCAGCGCAGCGTCGTCGTCGCCCCGCAGCGCATGCCCACGGGGAGCCAGGCACAGGCGATGGCGGCGGCGCTCAAGGCGCTCCAGGGCGGGAACTGGTCCCAGACCCAGGATCTCGGCGCCGCGGCCAAGGACAAGCCCGACCCGGATGCCACCACGCGCATCCCGTCAGGGTCCGCCTATCCCTCGTCGCTGCGCTCGGAGGAACTGCCGCGGACGGCCTTCGAGCAGATCGCGCGCACCCAGGACAAGCTCGACAGCTTCCAGGTGATCCTCTCCGACCAGTCCCGCGTCGTGACCCCGTTCGGGCGGGCCATAAACCGTGAGATGTCCGCGTCGTGGCGGGGCAGGAGCGCGGCAGCGAGCAGCTACCGGGACGGCGTCGAGGACTGGCTCGACCACCTGGCCGACCAGGTCAAGCTGATCGACAAGTCGGAGACCAAGCTCTCCGGCCGCAGCGCCACCATCCCGGTGACCGTCCAGAACAACCTCGTCCAGCCCGTCGGACACCTGGTCCTGCGCCTCACGTCAAGCATGCCGACCCGGCTGAAGATCGGCGGCAAGGCCTACGACGAGCAGCCGGTCGAGATCTCCGGCGGGCACAGCCAGTCCGTGAAGTTCACCACCTCCGCCAACGCCAACGGCCGGGTCACGGTGGTCG
This sequence comes from Streptomyces sp. NPDC001851, assembly GCF_040297165.1. NCBI lineage: Bacteria > Bacillati > Actinomycetota > Actinomycetes > Kitasatosporales > Streptomycetaceae > Streptomyces > Streptomyces sp. NPDC001851. The sequence goes on from NZ_JBEOYR010000006.1 coordinate 118,413, forward strand.
CCCAGCTGTACACCGAGGACGGCGTGAAGTACGGCGCTCCCGTCAGCTTCGACGTGAAGGTCACCGAGATCACGCCCACCGTGATGCTGGTCATCGGCGGCGGCGTCCTCCTCCTCGTCCTCGCCGGCTTCCGGATGTACACCCAGCGCAAGCGCGCCGCGGCCCGCCAGAACGAGGACGGCAGCGGCACTGCGGAAGAGGCCACCGACGAGCCGGGGAACCCCGGCGCCCCTACGGATCGTCTCCCGGAAAAGCCGGAGGAATCCAGCTCCCCCGCCGGGGCAGACGACCCGGAGCACCCGAGTGACCCTGCGCCGGACACCGCACCGGAAAGCGCCGACCCGTCCGGGACGGGTGAGAGAGTGGACCGTTGAGCGATGTCGTGGCCGGTGAGCCAGGGACGATGAGGTGGGGTAAGCATGAACGCGCCGTACGACGGTGATCGCGGCCAGGGCGCGGCCGGCTCGGGCTACCCCGAGACGCCGCCGGAGCCCGGTCAGGTACCGCCGCAGCAAGCGGCGGACATGTACCTCCAGGACGCCTACGACCAGGATCCCTACCGGGCGCACGACCTGACCGCGCAGGACCCGGTCGCCGAGGCGCTCTACGACCGCGCCGCACACCCCCCGCCCCCTGCCGGCAGCTACGAGCAGCAGCAGCCCCTGTACGCCCCGCCCGCCCCGTCACCGTACGCACCCGACCCGCGGGTATGGGCGCAGACACCGGCGCCGGAGCCGGAGGGTGCGGCCCCGCACATGCCGTACGGCGACGACCCGCGCACGACCCAGTTCGTGGGCGTGGACGACCTGGTCACGCACTCGGGCGAGGAGTACCACGAGCCGGACGCCTTCGCGCACCTCTTCAAGGACCAGCAGCAGAACGGTGGGCAGATGCCCATGGACGCACCGGGCTCCTCCGGACCGGCCGCCGCTCCGGGCACCGGGTACGGTCCCGTCGGCCAGTACCCGGCGAACGGCCAGGGCCCCCAGCAGGGCAACCCGTACGCCGAAGCCTCCTACCCGGCTGCCCCGGCGAACCCGCTGCAGCCGCCGGTGCCCGCCCCGGCCCCGGCACCGGACCCCGCAGGTCCGCACGACGACGCCGCGTCCGTGGCGGCAGCGGCTCCCGCGGTCGCTGCCGCCCCCGCGAAGAAGGGCGGCAAGGCCGCCGGGCTGCTGAAGTCCAGTGCCGTGATGGCGGCGGGCACGATGGTCTCCCGCCTCACCGGCTTCATCCGCTCCGCGCTGATCGCCGCAGCGCTCGGCCTCGGCTTCCTCGCCGACTCTTTCCAGGTCGCCTACCAGCTGCCGACGATGATCTACATCCTCACCGTCGGCGGCGGGCTCAACTCCGTCTTCGTGCCGCAGCTGGTGCGGTCCATGAAGGAGGACGAGGACGGCGGCGAGGCGTTCGCCAACCGGCTGCTGACCCTGGTGATGGTGGCCCTGGCCGCGCTCACCGGTCTGGCGATGTTCGCGGCGCCGCTGCTGGTGCGGTTGCTGTCTCCCACCATCGCCAGCAATCCGGCCGCCAACGACGTGGCGGTCACCTTCACCCGCTACTTCCTGCCCTCGATCTTCTTCATGGGCATCCATGTGGTGATGGGTCAGATCCTCAACGCCCGCGGCAAGTTCGGCGCGATGATGTGGACCCCGGTCCTGAACAACATCGTCATCATCGTCTCGCTCGGCCTGTTCATCTGGGTCTACGGCAGTGCCGCGAACTCCCATCTGGATGTCACCAACATTCCGCCTCAGGGGCAGCGGCTGCTCGGTGTGGGTGTGCTGCTCGGACTGGTCGTCCAGGCGCTGGCGATGATCCCGTATCTGCGCGAGACCGGCTTCCGGATCCGGCTGCGGTTCGACTGGAAGGGCCATGGCCTGGGCAAGGCCGCCATGCTCGCCAAGTGGACGGTCCTGTTCGTCCTCGCCAACCAGGCGGGCGCCATGGTCGTCACCCGTCTGTCCACCGCCGCCGGCAAGGACTCCGGCGTCAAGGGCACCGGCTTTGCCGCCTACGCCAACGCCCAGCTGATCTGGGGTCTGCCGCAGGCCATCATCACCGTGTCGCTGATGGCGGCCCTGCTGCCGCGCATCTCGCGCGCGGCCGCCGAGGGTGACGCCGGTGCCGTCCGCGACGACATCTCGCACGGCCTGCGCACCACCGCCGTCGCCATCGTCCCGGTCGCGTTCGGCTTCCTCGCACTCGGCATCCCGATGTGCACCTTGATCTTCGGTTCCGCAGGCACCGGCTCGGCCACCAACATGGGCTACATGCTGATGGCCTTCGCCCTGGGCCTGATCCCGTACTCGGTGCAGTACGTCGTCCTGCGGGCCTTCTACGCCTACGAAGACACCCGCACCCCCTTCTACAACACCGTCATCGTGGCGGCGGTGAACGCGAGCGCTTCCGCGCTGTGCTACTTCCTGCTGCCGTCCCGCTGGGCGGTCGCCGGTATGGCCGCAGCGTACGGTCTGAGCTACGCGATCGGCGTGGGCGTCGCCTGGCGGCGGCTGCGCCAGCGGCTCGGCGGTGACCTGGACGGCACCCGGGTGCTGCGGACGTACGCACGCCTGTGCATCGCCTCCGTGCCCGCGGCCCTGCTCAGCGGCGCGGCCTGCTACGGCATCGGGCACACCCTCGGCCAGGGCGTCGTCGGGTCCTTCGCCGCGCTGCTCGCCGGCGGTGCCGTCCTGCTCGGCGTCTTCTTCGTCGCCGCCCGCCGGATGCGCATCGAGGAACTGAACTCGCTCGTGGGCATGGTCCGCGGGCGTCTGGGCCGCTGAGGCGGGGGTAGGCGCACAACCATCGTCCGCCGTCGTGTGTCGTGCATAGCGGCGGACTGTGGGCACAATTGGTTTCGGCGTCGGACAGCGTGCAACGGATGGGGAGGCAGGGACGACGGTGGCGGAACGGAGCACGGCTGCCGTCGACGTGGCAGACAACAGCGGTGAGCAGCCGCTGACCGCGAAGGCGGACCAGTCCACGGCCGACGGGGTGGCCAAGAACCCGGAGCAGGACACGGACAGCGACGAGGCACGGGGGAGCGGCGGGACCGAGGGTCCCGGGAAGAAGGCCTCGCCTCCCGAACTGCACAGCGGTCACAAGCTCGCCAGACGCTACCGACTGGAGGAGTGCGTCACCCGTCTGGACGGATTCAGCAGTTGGCGTGCGGTCGATGAGAAGCTCCGTCGTGCCGTCGGCGTGCATGTCCTTCCGGCGGACCATGCGCGGGCCCGTTCGGTCCTGGCTGCCGCCCGTTCCTCCGCGCTGCTCGGCGATCCGCGTTTCGTCCAGGTCCTGGATGCCGTCGAGGAGAACGACCTCGTCTACGTGGTGCACGAGTGGCTGCCCGACGCCACCGAGCTGACCACGCTCCTCACGACCGGCCCGCTGGAGCCGCACGACGCCTACCAGATGGTCAGTCAAGTCGCCTCCGCCATGGCCGCCGCGCACCGCGAGGGCCTCGCCCATCTGCGACTGAACCCGAACGCCGTGCTCCGCGCCTCGACCGGCCAGTGGCGCATCCGGGGCCTCGCCGTGAACGCCGCGCTGCGCGGCATCAGCTCCGACACCCCGCAGCGCACCGACACCGAGGGGATCGGCGCCCTGCTGTACGCCGCGCTGACCCAGCGCTGGCCGTACGAGAGCGACGCGTACGGTCTGTCCGGCCTCCCCAAGGGCGTCGGCCTGATCGCACCGGACCAGGTACGGGCCGGTGTTCACCGCGGCCTGTCCGAACTGGCCATGCGCGCACTCGCCAACGACGGGGCCACCGCCTCCCGGCACGAGGCTCCGTGCACCACGCCGGAGGAGCTGGTGAAGGCGATCGGCGAGATGCCGCGCATCCGCCCGCCGGAGCCCGCGTTCACGGCTCCGCCCGAGTACCAGCGCACGACCTACCAGCAGGGCACGTACGGCCGGCCGGCGCCGCATCCCGGCGTGACCCAGCCGGTCGTGCCCCCGCCGCCCCCGCTGCAGAGCCGCACCGGCAAGGCCCTGAAGTGGGCGGTGTCCGCCCTCCTCATCGCCGCCCTCGGTCTCGGCAGCTGGCAATTGGCGGACGCCCTGATGGACCGGGGCGGCAAGTCGGAGGACACCCACAAGAGCCAGACGACGGACGACGGCAACAAGGGGGCGGTGAACCCGAAGCCGCAGCCGATAAAGATCCAGAACGCTCGGGAATTCGTCGCCGAGCCCCCCGCCCAGAACGCCGGTGCCGAATCCAAGACCTACGACGGCGACCCGTCGACGTACTGGAAGACCAAGAGCTTCAGGGCGGGTCCGCCGATCGCGCCGTACAAGCCGGGCGTGGGCATCGTGTACGACCTCGGCTCGGTGAAGAAGCTCAGCACCGCCACTCTCGACATGCGCTACGCCGGCGACCACACGACGGTGGAGCTGTACGCTGCGGACTCGCTGACGCCGGCGTCGCTGGGCTCCATGACGGAGATCGGCAGCGTCACGACCACGAGCACCACCGCCACGGTGAGGGTCAAGAAGTCGGTCAAGACGCAGTACGTGCTCGTCTGGCTGACGGCCGTGCCGAACTCGGGGTACGACTCCACCCTGTATGCCAGCTCCGGCTGGAAGCAGGCCATCGGCGAAGTGCATTTCACGGGCTGACGTCGCACCCGGACGGGAGGGGGCAGATGGCGGAGGACGCCGGATACGACGGAGTGAGCGACAAGGATCTGCTCGCCCGCCATGTGGAAGGCGACTCGCATGCCTTCGGTGAGATCGTGCGGCGGCATCGGGATCGGCTCTGGGCGGTCGCACTGCGGACGCTGGGGGACCGCGAGGAGGCCGCTGACGCGGTCCAGGACGCCCTGGTGTCGGCCTACCGGGCCGCCCACACCTTCCGGGGCCAGTCGGCTGTCACCACATGGCTGCACCGGATCACGGTGAACGCCTGCCTGGACCGTGCCCGCAAGGTGGCCTCACGGAAGACCTCGCCGGTCGACGACACAGAACGGCTGGAGCAGCTGCTGGAGCCGCATGAGTCGGCTTCGGCACCGGCCGAGCGGAACGACGTGCACCGCCAGCTCCTCGAAGCGCTCGGTACCCTCCCGCACGACCAGCGGGCCGCCCTGGTCCTCGTGGACATGCAGGGCTACCCCGTGGCCGAGGCCGCCCGGATCCTCGATGTACCGACGGGCACCGTGAAGAGCCGGTGCGCCCGGGGCAGAGCCCGTCTGCTGCCTCTGCTGGCCCATCTACGGCCCGAGGGTTCCGGAAGTGGAAAGGAACCCGGCACGGGACGGAACCGGGTGGAGGGGACATCCGTCCCACCTGCAACGGGGTCTCCGAGCGAAGGCCTCAAGAACGCCGGACCGAGCGATTCAGCCGTAGTGAAGGGCGGAGGTGGGCGAGCGTGACTTCCATGACAGACACGGCCGGGCACCCGGACGTCGCGGAGATCTCCGACCTCACCGAAGGCCTTCTCCCTCCGGACCGCAGCAGGGTCATACGTCAGCATCTCGACTCGTGCGAGCTGTGCGCGGACGTCCATGCCTCACTGGAGGAGATCCGGGGACTGCTGGGGTCCGTATCGGAAACAGTGCGTATGCCGGCCGACGTGGCCGGCCGTATCGATGCGGCGCTCGCCGCCGAGGCACTTCTCAGCGCCTCCGGAGACGACATCACCGGCCATGTTTCACGTGAAACACCGGTTGCGGCCTCTCGCCCTGCCGGGCGACCGCAGGGTGCAACCGGACCAGGGCGGAAGAAGAGCGGACGCAGCCGCCGCAGGACCGTCGTGCTCGGGGGTGTTTTGACCGCGGCCGTGCTGGGGGCCGGAGCCCTGGTAGTCCAGGTGCTCGGCAGTGGGACGTCCACCACCACAGCTCACGGCAAGCCGAGTCCGTCCAGCAGCGCTTTCTCCGGTGTCAGTGTCCAGACCCAGGTGCGGGACCTGTTGGCTTCGAACAAGGACACCACACACGGAGACAGTGGTCAGCGGCCACGTTCCGGCACCGACTCCGGACGGGACACGCCGGGGGGCACAGAGAGCGCCAACACACTGCTTCAGACCGAGATCCCGGTGCCCGGCTGTGTCCGGCGGGCCCTCCCTCAGAGTGACCGTGCCCTGGCCGCGAAGTCGGGCACTTACGCCGGGAGGAGCGCCTACCTCGTCGTCGTGCGCGATAGCCACGACAGTGCTCGGGTCACGGCCTATGTCGTCGACGCAGCCTGTATGCGTCAACCTCCCACGGCCTCGGGCACGGTCCTCTTGAAAGAGTCCTACCCGCGCCCCTGAAATGACTCGGCCGAGGCTGTCGACAAGGAAAGGCCACGAGCACTGGACTCGTGGCCTTTCACGTCCCCCGCTCCACCACGCACAGCGTGCGTGTGCCCTGACACAGCGGGAATGCGCGCCCCGTAGGATCCGTTGGGTGGGGTGAGAGTTCTGAAAGGCGCTCCCACCGGTCGACCGACGCAGACCAGAGACGAGGAAACAAGCCGTGAGCGACGTCCGTAACGTGATCATCATCGGCTCCGGGCCCGCAGGCTACACGGCGGCGCTCTACACCGCGCGCGCGTCGCTGAAGCCTCTGGTGTTCGAGGGTGCCGTCACCGCCGGTGGCGCGCTGATGAACACCACCGAGGTCGAGAACTTCCCGGGCTTCCGCGACGGCATCATGGGCCCCGACCTCATGGACAACATGCGGGCGCAGTCCGAGCGCTTCGGCGCCGAGCTGGTCCCCGACGACATCGTCTCGGTCGACCTGACCGGTGAGATCAAGACCGTCACCGACACCGCCGGCACAGTGCACCGGGCGAAGGCCGTCATCGTCGCCACCGGCTCCCAGCACCGCAAGCTGGGCCTGCCGAACGAGGACGCGCTCTCCGGTCGGGGTGTCTCCTGGTGCGCCACCTGCGACGGTTTCTTCTTCAAGGACCAGGACATCGCCGTGATCGGCGGCGGCGACACCGCGATGGAGGAGGCCACCTTCCTCTCGCGCTTCGCCAAGTCCGTGACGATCGTCCACCGCCGGGACACCCTGCGCGCCTCCAAGGCGATGCAGGAGCGCGCCTTCGGCGACCCGAAGATCAAGTTCGTGTGGGACAGCGAGGTCGCCGAGATCCAGGGCGAGCAGAAGCTCTCCGGTCTGCAGCTGCGCAACGTCAAGACCGGTGAGCTGTCGGAGCTGCCCGTGACCGGTCTGTTCATCGCGATCGGCCACGACCCGCGCACCGAGCTGTTCAAGGGCCAGCTGGACCTGGACGAGGAGGGGTACCTGAAGGTCGCCTCCCCGTCCACCCTCACCAATGTCGCGGGTGTCTTCGCCGCCGGTGACGTGGTCGACCACACTTACCGCCAGGCGATCACGGCGGCCGGTACCGGCTGCTCCGCTGCTCTCGACGCCGAGCGCTTCCTCTCCGCCCTCGCCGACGAGGACAAGGCGGAGCCCGAGAAGACCGCCACCGTCTGACTTTCCCCCTCGCCCCACCGCACGATCGAGTTAAGGAGCCCGCCGTGGCCGGCACTCTGAAGAATGTGACCGACGATTCCTTCGAGCAGGACGTTCTCAAGAACGACAAGCCCGTCCTGGTGGACTTCTGGGCTGCCTGGTGCGGCCCGTGCCGCCAGATCGCCCCGTCTCTTGAGGCCATCGCTGCCGAGTACGGCGACAAGATCGAGATCGTCAAGCTCAACATCGATGAGAACCCCAATACGGCCGCCAAGTACGGCGTCATGTCCATCCCGACCCTGAACGTCTACCAGGGTGGCGAGGTCGCCAAGACCATCGTGGGCGCCAAGCCGAAGGCCGCGATCGTTCGCGACCTCGATGAGTTCATCGCCGAGTGACGTTTCACGTGAAACACGAATGGGCCAGCCCGGATGGGCTGGCCCATTCGCTTGAGAGGGTCGCAGCTTAGAGGGGCCGCAGCGCAGGCTCCTTCTGCACCGCTCCCAGAAGCCGGTCGAGCGCCATCTCCACGTCTTCCTTCCAGGAGAGCGTCGAGCGCAGCTCCAGCCGCAGCCGGGGATGTGTGGGGTGCTGCCGGACCGTCTTGAACCCCACGGCCAGCAGATGATCCGCCGGCAACAGACAGGCGGGCTCCTTCCAGCGGGCGTCACCGAAGGCCTCGATCGCTCTGAAGCCTCGGCGCAGCAGATCCTTGGCGACCGTCTGCACGAGCACCCGGCCGAGCCCCTGGCCCTGATAGCCGGGCATGATGAACGCCGTCATCAGCTGCACGGCGTCCGGCGAGACGGGGCTCGTGGGAAAGGCCGTCGAGCGCGGGACGTAGGCAGGAGGGGCGTAGAGCGCGAAGCCCACCGGCACATCGTCGACGTACACCACGCGGCCGCACGATCCCCAGTCCAGCAGGACGGCGGAGATCCACGCCTCCTTCTCCATCGCGGAGGTGCCGCCCTTTACCGCCGCTTCACCGCTGACGGGGTCCAGCTCCCAGAAGACGCACGAGCGGCAGCGTGAGGGAAGGTCCTGAAGGTTGTCCAGCGTGAGCGGCACGAGCCGACGCCCCATGAAGGCTGTTCCTCGCTTCCTTCGCCCGCCGCATCACAAGCGGCTGTCAGAGCGCTCCGTTCCCGGAGCAGGCTGCCGACGAATCCGCCGACCGCTCCAAGGCCCAGGCCCGCGCTCACCAGTCCGGTGCGGCTCATCGATCGCATGGCCCCCGACTCCCCATTCAGAGATACAGACGCTGTCCGGTGGATGTGCCATACCCGATCGCATCGTATCCACGATGCGATTTCCTCGATACCGACTCACAGCAAAGAGCGAGCCGTGTCCCGGTACACACCGGCCACGGCCCGCTCCCTGTACGACGAGTGGGCGAGCCAGAATCAGTCGTCCTGGTCCTCCGCCGCGTTCTCCTGAAGCTCGCCCTGCAGCACCGGTCCCTCACCCGGCGCGAGAGTGCTCAGGATGCGCTGCAGATCGTCCACGGAGGCGAACTCGACGGTGATCTTCCCCTTCTTCTGGCCCAGGTCGACCTTCACCCGGGTCTCGAAGCGGTCCGACAGGCGGGTCGCCAGCTCGTTCAGTGCCGGGGAGAGCCGGGAGCCGGCGCGCGGGCCCTTGGAGCGCTGAGGCTTCTGGGGACGCGAACCCATGAGGGTCACGATCTCCTCGACGGCTCGCACGGACAGGCCCTCGGCCACGATGCGGTGAGCCAGCCGGTCCTGTTCCTCAGGGTCTGTCACGGACAGCAGGGCGCGCGCGTGACCGGCGGAGAGGACCCCGGCGGCAACCCGCTTCTGGACCGTTGGCGAGAGCTTCAGCAGACGCAGGGTGTTGGAGACCTGGGGCCGGGAGCGCCCGATACGGTCGGCCAGCTGGTCGTGCGTGCAGTTGAAGTCCTTCAGCAGCTGGTCGTAGGCGGCCGCCTCTTCCAGCGGGTTCAGCTGCGCGCGGTGCAGGTTCTCCAGCAGCGCATCCAGAAGGAGCTTCTCATCCTCCGTGGCGCGGACGATCGCCGGGATGGCGTCCAGGCCGGCCTCACGGCAGGCTCGCCAGCGGCGCTCACCCATGATCAGCTCATAGCGGCCGGGCCCCAGCTGCCGTACCACGACGGGCTGCAGGAGACCGACCTCCTTGATGGAGGTCACCAGCTCGTGCAGCGCGTCCTCGTCGAAGACATCACGCGGCTGGCGGGGGTTGGGCGAGATCGCGTCGAGAGGGATCTCGGCGAAGTGCGCGCCCATCGGAGGAGCCGGCATCTCGGTGACCGGGTTTGCCGGGGGTTCCTCGGTTTCATGTGAAACAGGCGGCAGCGTGGCCACCTTGGCCGCGGCGACTCCGCGGTCAGTCGTCAGCACCGGGACCGCTGCCGGGGAGGTGGAGGCTCCGCCTCCCAGCGCGGCCGGAGCCGGGGTCTTCTCGGTCGGGGCAGCGGGGATCAGTGCGCCGAGCCCACGGCCCAGCCCCCTCCGTCGCTCGCTCACTGGATCCCCTCCACCATGCTCGGGTCGTTCTGAGCGCCGATGTGGGCCTGGCTCGCGTCGTAGCTGATGCCAATGCCTTTCAGCGCGATTTCTCGGGCCGCCTCAAGATACGAGAGGGCGCCGCTCGATCCAGGATCGTAAGTCAGCACCGTCTGCCCGTAGCTCGGCGCCTCGGAGATACGGACCGAGCGGGGAATGCTCGTCCGCAGCACCTCGTCGCCGAAGTGGGTGCGCACCTCTTCCGCGACCTGGGAGGCGAGACGCGTCCGGCCGTCGTACATGGTGAGCAGGATGGTCGACACATGCAGTGTGGGGTTGAGGTGCCCCCGCACCAGGTCGACGTTGCGCAGCAGCTGGCCCAGACCCTCCAGTGCGTAGTACTCACACTGGATCGGGATGAGGACCTCCTGGCCCGCCACCAGCGCGTTGACCGTCAGCAGGCCGAGTGAGGGCGGACAGTCGATGAGGATGTAGTCCAGGGGCTGTTCGTACGCCTGGATTGCCCGCTGAAGTCGGCTCTCCCGGGCCACCAGGGACACCAACTCGATCTCTGCACCGGCGAGATCGATGGTGGCCGGAGCGCAGAAGAGACCTTCCACATCCGAGACCGGTTGGACGACCTCGGCCAGAGGCTTGCTCTCCACCAACACGTCGTAGATGGAAGGGACTTCGGCGTGGTGGTCGATTCCGAGGGCGGTGGAGGCGTTGCCCTGGGGATCAAGATCGATCACCAGGACACGGGCGCCATGCAGAGCCAGCGAAGCGGCGAGGTTGACGGTCGTCGTCGTCTTGCCCACGCCGCCCTTCTGGTTGGCGACCACGATGACTCGGGTCTGCTCCGGTCGCGGCAGGCCTTCGCCGGCGCGGCCCAGAGCCTCTACCGCCAGTTGGGCCGCACGGCCGATGGGAGTGTCGTCCATCGGGGGCGGTGTTTCACGTGAAACATCCGCCCCCATCGACTCGGTACGGGGACCGGGGACCGGATCGGTCATCGGTCCCGCGATGTTGGCGTCGGACCGCAAGGATTCACTCTCCTCGACTTCAGGCTCGCAATGAACAGAGCCTCCCATGTCTTCGGGGTCGTGAACCAGTGAGGCCTGGGGTTCTGTGGAGAAATCCACCTCTGTGGACATCTTGGTTGCCCCTCCGAGTGAACTGAGAGGCTTGCGGTCGCGGGGTTCGGCCGCGGCGCGGCCACGACTGATGATGCCGTGCAGCAGTGAGCGACGTTTCACGTGAAACACGATGCACAGCGGCTGCGACCGGACCCCTGCGACACTCCGTCCTGCGTAGGTTTGGCACCTTGTGTGGAGTACGCCGCGTGGTCAGGACGGATCAGCGACGGCGGCGTGCCCGGCCCGTCCGCGCCGCCTTCGCCCGCTTCGCCGCGAACCGCACACCGCCGGGACTCTCACCGACCTCGACCCGCACGACGGTGGACAGCGGGTCCACCACTCCCTCGCCCACATGCAGGATGGACGTCTCCACCGCGCCGAGCTTGCTGAGGGCCGAGGCCGCGGCCTGCAGCTCCTCCTCGGCGGTGTCACCCTTGAGCGCGAGCATCTCGCCATAGGGACGCAGCAACGGGATGCCCCACGTGGCCAGACGGTCCAGCGGGGCCACGGCCCGAGCGGTCACCACATGGACCGGCGGCAACTTCCCCAGAACCTCCTCGGCACGTCCCCGCACGACCGTGACGTGGTCCAGGCCGAGCAGCTCGACGACCTCGGTGAGGAAATTGGTGCGCCGCAGCAGCGGCTCCAACAGGGTGATGTTCAGGTCGTCCCGGACCAGAGCGAGCGGAATGCCGGGCAGTCCGGCGCCGGAGCCGACGTCGCAGACCGTCACTCCCTCGGGAACGGCCTCGGAGAGCACCGCGCAGTTCAGCAGATGCCGCTCCCACAGGCGGGGCACCTCCCGCGGGCCGATCAGGCCACGCTGAACGCCCGCCTCGGCGAGCAGCTCCGCGTAGCGGACCGCATCGGCGAAACGATCACCAAACACTTCCCGCGCCTGTTCGGGCGCGGGGGGAAGCTCCGCTGCCTCCGTCACGGGGACCGTCCTTCCGTACAGCGCCGGCGCTTCGCGCGCCGGCCACCAGAACTACAGGCTGACAAAGTTCGGCCCCGTCTGCTCAACAGACGGGGCCGGTGGAACGTGGGGGCCGATCAGGCCGGCAGGATGACGACGAACCGCTGCGGCTCCTCGCCCTCTGACTCGCTGCGCAGTCCCGCGGCCTTGACCGCGTCGTGCACGACCTTGCGCTCGAACGGAGTCATCGGCTTGAGCTTGACGGGACCACCGGTGCTCTTCGCCTCGGCGGCGGCCTTCGCGCCGATCTCGGACAGCTCGGCCCGCTTCTTGGCCCGGTAACCCGCGATGTCCAGCATCAGCCGACTGCGGTCACCGGTCTCCCGGTGCACGGCGAGACGCGTCAGCTCCTGCAGCGCCTCCAGCACCTCGCCGTCCCGGCCGACCAGCTTCTGCAGGTCGCGGCTGCCGGTGTCACTGATGATCGACACGGAGGCGCGGTCGGCCTCGACATCCATGTCGATGTCGCCGTCGAGGTCGGCGATGTCCAGCAGACCCTCCAGGTAGTCCGCCGCGATCTCACCCTCCTGCTCCAGGCGGGTCAGGGTGTCTGCACCCTCGGCAGCGGCGGAGGTGGTGCCTTCCGTCACGGGATGGGCTCCTTCTTACTTCTTGGACGGGGACTTGGGCCGCTGCGGGCCACCCTTGCGCTGGCCGGACTGGGCCTTGCTGCGGGTGCCGGAGCCGGGCTTCGGGGCCTGCTGGGCAGCGGCGGGCTTGGCGTCCTGCGGCTCGTCGGACTTCTCCAGCGAGGTGGACGAGGTGGTCCCGGCCGCCTTGGGTCCGCCGGACTGACGCTGGGCCTTGGACTGGCGCTTGGGCTGCTGGCGCCGCGCCGCGGTGCCGGCCGCCGCCGAGGTGGTCTCCGCACCGTCTGCGGTCTGGTCCTCGGCCTGGGTCACGCTCTTCACCACGCTGCCGTCGGCCTGGGCGGCGAGACCGGCCTTGTTCAGCGCGTTGATGAACTTGCGCTCGAACTCGTTGCGGTCGCGGCCCTTGGCGACGATCGCCTTGACGATGGTCTTCTCGCTGCGGCGGCGGACCTTGCCGGTGTGGGTGACGTGCTTGGTCAGGCGCTCCAGGTAGGCGGCCTGGGCCTTGGAACCCGGGGTCGGGTTGTTGCGGATGACGTACATCTGCTGGCCCATGGTCCACACGTTGGTGGTCAGCCAGTAGACGAGGACACCGACCGGGAAGTTGATGCCGAAGACGGCGAACATGACCGGGAAGACGTACATCAGCATCTTCTGCTGCTGCATGAACGGCGTCTTGACCGTCGTGTCGACGTTCTTCGTCATCAGCTGACGCTGCGTGTAGAACTGCGAGAACGACATCAGGACGATCATGACCGCGGTCACGACCCGGACATCGGTCAGCGAGGCGCCGAGCGCCGCGACCGTGTCCGAGCTGTTCATGAACTTCGCGGCGAGCGGGGCGCCGAAGATGTGCGCATGACGGGCGCTGTTGAGCAGCGGCTCGTTGATGGCGCCGATCTTCGAGCCCGTCGCGATGCCGTTGAGCACGTGGTACAGGGCGAAGAAGAACGGGGACTGCGCCAGGATGGGAAGGCACGAGGAGAGCGGGTTGGTGCCCGTCTCCTTGTACAGCTTCATCATCTCTTCGGACTGACGCTGCCGGTCGTTCTTGTAGCGCTCCTGGATCTTCTTCATCTCCGGCTGGAGCGTCTGCATCGCGCGCGTCGACTTGATCTGCTTCACGAAGAGCGGGATCAGGCAGATGCGGATCAGAATCACCAGGGACACGATGGACAGGCCCCAGGCCCACCCGGAGTCAGGCCCGAAGATCGCCCCGTACACCTTGTGGAACTGGACGATGACCCAGGAGACGGGCCAGGTGATGAAACTGAAGAGGCTGGCAATCGTGTCCACTAATCATGCTCCTTGGGCATGGGACGAAGTCTCTGCGGCCGGGCTCGGAGGAAGCTCGGAAGAGAGCTTCTCTTCGGTGGCCGGTTCGGCGGCGGAGGGCCCGCCCCTGCGTGCACGCCAAGCGTCGCGCAGCATTTCGTGCCACCGCGGGCGCTTGCGCGGCGGAACATGGTCCACACCGCCCAGCGACCACGGATTGCACCGGAGGATGCGCCAGGCGGTGAGTGCCGTTCCCTTGACCGCACCGTGCCGGTCGATGGCCGTGTAGCCGTAGTGGGAGCACGACGGGTAGTACTTGCACACCGGCCCCAGCAGTGGACTGATCGTCCACTGGTACAGCTTGATCAGAGCCAGTAGCGGGTACTTCATCGCGTGCCCCCTCCCAGCAGCCGCTGAAGGGCGGCATCCAGGTCTCGGGCCAGCTGTGCGTGGTCTGCGTCGCCCGCTCCGGGCAGCGCTCGTACGACTACCAGGCTACCGGGGGGAAACAGGGCGACTCGGTCACGCATCAGATGACGCAGTCTGCGCTTCACTTTGTTGCGCACGACCGCACCACCCACGGCCTTGCTCACGACGAAACCCGCACGCGTCGGGGGAGCGCTCTCCCCAGGCGCGTGCGGGTCCGTGGCACCGCTACGAAGGTGGATGACGAGGGTCGGGCGTCCTGCCCGGCGTCCTCGTCGGACCGCGGTCGCGAAGTCCTCGCGCCGCCTCAGCCGATGCTCGGTAGGCAGCACGACGTCATGACCTGATCAGGATCAGGCGGACAGGCTGGCGCGACCCTTGGCGCGACGGTTCGCGAGAATCGCGCGGCCGGCACGGGTGCGCATCCGCAGGCGGAAGCCGTGGGTCTTCGCGCGGCGACGGTTGTTCGGCTGGAAGGTGCGCTTGCTCACTCGGGGGCTCCAGAAAATCGGTAGTGGCGGGGTGCCGTCTTGGCTGTCACCGTGCGCCCACGAGTAGCTCGCGTCACGCCCGAGTGCACCGCTTCCCGATCACCTGACGTGACCTGTGCCCATCGGAGGCAGGCGGCAGCAGCCATCGACAACTCGACCTGGTTACGGTACGCGGGGCTGCGCCATCCGGTCAAACCGAGGGTCACGGAGAGACACTATCCACAGGCTGGGGACAACAACTTGAACCGCACCCGCCGCGCTGACTACCGTGGCTGAACTCCGATTCGTTCTTTTGTCCCCCGCCCCGGCGGGTTTGCCCCCGCCGACCACCCGATGTACCCCGACCCGTTCCGCGATCACACGTTCGTGGGACCTGTGAGAGAGCGTGCCCTGTGGCTGACGTACCTGCCGATCTTGCCGCAGTGTGGCCACGCGTACTGGAGCAACTCCTCGGAGAGGGTCGCGTACAGGGTGTCGAGGCGAAGGACGAGCACTGGATCCGGCGCTGCCAGCCGCTCGCGCTGGTGGCGGACACCGCTCTGCTCGCCGTACCGAACGAATTCGCGAAGGGCGTACTGGAGGGCCGTCTCGCGCCGGTCGTCAGCGAGACGCTGAGCCGCGAGTGCGGCCGTCCCATTCGCATCGCGATCACCGTGGACGACTCCGCGGGCGAGCCGCCGGCTCCCTCGGCGCCGGTGCAGCAGACACCGAAGCCGCGCTACGAGGAGCCGGAGCTGCCGTCCGGTCCGTCCTACGAGGAACGGCCGTACGAGGGCTACGGCCGCCACCGCGCCGCCGAGCAGCCGCCGGCCGACCACCAGACCCGCGGCGACCAGCTCCCCGTCGTGCGCCCGGCGTATCCCTCCGAGTACCAGCGCCGCGAGCCCGGCGGCTGGCCGCGCCCCACACAGGACGAGTACGGCTGGCAGCAGCCGCGGCTCGGCTTCCCCGAGCGCGACCCGTACGCCTCGCCGTCGTCCCAGGACGCCTACGGTTCCGGCCCGGACGGCTACGGCCCGCCGTCGTCGGACTACCGCTCGCAGGGCACGAACCGGCCGTCGTACGAGCAGCAGCGCGGCGAGTACGACAGCCCGCGCACGGACTACGACTCCGGGCGCGCCGACTACGACTCCGCGCGCACCGAGTACGACCAGCGCGATCCCGTCCGCCGTGAGCTGCCCGACCAGCCGGCGGGCGGCGGCCCGGCGCACCGCGGCGGTCCCGGCCGCCCGGACCTGCCCGCGGCCGGCGGCACCGGAGCGCCCGGCCCGCTGGCCGCACAGCCCGCGCCGGCGAGCGGTCCCGGCGAGCCGACGGCACGGCTGAACCCCAAGTACCTCTTCGACACCTTCGTCATCGGCGCCTCCAACCGGTTCGCGCACGCCGCCGCGGTCGCCGTCGCCGAGGCACCGGCCAAGGCCTACAACCCCCTCTTCATCTACGGGGAGTCGGGACTCGGCAAGACGCACCTGCTGCACGCGATCGGGCACTACGCGCGCAGCCTCTACCCGGGCACGCGGGTGCGGTACGTGAGCTCGGAGGAGTTCACCAACGAGTTCATCAACTCCATCCGCGACGGCAAGGGCGACAGCTTCCGCAAGCGCTACCGCGAGATGGACATCCTGCTCGTCGACGACATCCAGTTCCTCGCGGACAAGGAGTCGACGCAGGAGGAGTTCTTCCACACCTTCAACACGCTCCACAACGCGAACAAGCAGATCGTGCTGTCCTCCGACCGGCCGCCGAAGCAGCTGGTCACGCTGGAGGACCGGTTGCGGAACCGTTTCGAGTGGGGTCTGATCACCGACGTCCAGCCGCCCGAGCTGGAGACGCGCATCGCGATCCTGCGCAAGAAGGCGGTGCAGGAGCAGCTGAACGCGCCGCCGGAGGTGCTGGAGTTCATCGCCTCGCGGATCTCCCGGAACATCCGTGAGCTGGAGGGTGCGCTGATCCGGGTGACGGCGTTCGCCTCGCTCAACCGGCAGCCGGTGGACCTGGGCCTGACCGAGATCGTCCTGAAGGACCTGATCCCCGGCGGCGAGGACACCGCGCCCGAGATCACGGCCACGGCGATCATGGCGGCGACCGCGGACTACTTCGGGCTGACGGTGGAGGATCTGTGCGGTACGTCCCGCGGGCGGGCGCTGGTCACCGCGCGGCAGATCGCCATGTACCTGTGCCGTGAGCTGACGGATCTGTCGTTGCCGAAGATCGGGGCGCAGTTCGGCGGGCGGGACCATACGACCGTCATGCACGCCGACCGGAAGATCCGGGCGTTGATGGCTGAGCGGCGGTCGATCTACAACCAGGTGACCGAGCTGACGAACCGGATCAAGAACGGCTGATGTGCGGCTGACGCCGCGCACGACTGCGCTGAGGGCGCCTTCGGGGTACGGACCCCGGGGGCGCCCTTCTGCATGTGGGGTGGGCACGACAGCCCGCCGCCACGTGCGGCAGCCCGCGGCCACGTACGACGGCACGTTCCTCGGCCGCCATCGGGTGTTCGATTTTCTGCCGGGTTACGGCCTCTCTCCACAGATTCGGCGACTTTCTTCCGTCCACACGCTGGGGACTGCGGAGTTGTCCCGAACGGTGTCCACAGGGAGCCTGTTCATACACCGTTCGCCCAGCTCAGCAGCCTGTGGAATCGTGGACGAACGATCTCCACAGACTGTGGACAAACGAAGGATCCACAGCCTGTGCACGGAGTTTTCCACCGGCCACCCACAGGCTGGCGCCGGTTGTCCCCAGCGATCCCCAGCTTCTCCACATGGCTGTCCACTGTTCGGCAACACGACTCACCCGCTCACCGCGTCGAGTGAAAGCCGTCACACGAAGCTGCCGGATTGGGGTGTGGGAAACGTGGGTAAACCTGGGGACGCAGCTGGGGAGAACTGCCCTCAGCCTGTGGGCGGTGTGTGCAGAACTTTCTGTTCTCCACAGAGACCCCCGGTTGTCCACCGCCTCCACCCACAGGCCCAGTGGATAAAATTCCTGCTCTGAGCTGGGCAAACGAGGTTATCCACGGTATCCACAGGCCCTACTACTACTTCCGACTAGAGAGAGCTCGGCAATCGTTTTGAAGCGGGGCCTGTGCACAACTCGCCGTCTCGCGCCCGGCTGCCTCTCGGAGCGACTTGACCCCGACGGGCACCTACTGTCAGTGCGGTGCGTCAGACTGGTCCCCGGTGTCCTTCCCTCCGCAGTGGGCGGTGACACCGAGTCGGAGGACTCAGTAGCAACAGCAGGAGGCGGCTTACGGTGAAGATCCGGGTGGAACGCGACGTACTCGCGGAGGCAGTGGCGTGGGCGGCACGCAGCCTCCCGGCCCGTCCGCCGGCGCCTGTCCTCGCCGGCCTCCTCCTCAAGGCCGAGGACGGCCAGCTGAGCCTGTCGAGCTTCGACTACGAGGTCTCCGCGCGCGTGTCCGTGGAAGCCGAGGTCGAGGAGGAGGGCACCGTCCTCGTCTCCGGCCGGCTGCTCGCCGACATCTCGCGTGCCCTGCCCAACCGGCCGGTGGAGATTTCCACAGACGGTGTACGGGCGACCGTGGTCTGTGGATCCTCCCGGTTCACCCTGCACACCCTGCCTGTGGAGGAGTACCCGGCGCTGCCGCAGATGCCGAACGCCACCGGCACCGTGCCCGGCGAGGTCTTCGCGGCCGCCGTGTCCCAGGTGGCCATCGCCGCCGGCCGGGACGACACGCTGCCCGTCCTCACCGGTGTGCGCATCGAGATCGAGGGCGACACGGTCACCCTGGCCTCCACCGACCGCTACCGCTTCGCCGTCCGTGAGTTCCTGTGGAAGCCGGAGAACCCGGACGCCTCCGCGGTCGCCCTGGTCCCCGCCAAGACGCTGCTGGACACCGCCAAGTCGCTCGGCGCCGGTGACAGCGTGACGCTGGCGCTGTCCGGGTCGGGCGCCGGCGAGGGCCTGATCGGTTTCGAGGGCGCCGGGCGTCGTACGACCACGCGTCTGCTCGAAGGCGACCTGCCCAAGTACCGCACGCTGTTCCCGACCGAGTTCAACTCCGTCGCCGTGATCGAGACCGCGCCCTTCGTGGAGGCCGTCAAGCGTGTGGCGCTGGTGGCCGAGCGGAACACCCCGGTGCGGCTGAGCTTCGAGCAGGGCGTGCTGATCCTGGAGGCCGGGTCCAGCGACGATGCACAGGCTGTGGAAAGGGTCGACGCGCAGCTGGACGGCGACGACATCTCCATCGCCTTCAACCCGACGTTCCTGCTGGACGGTCTGAGCGCGATCGACTCGCCGGTGGCGCAGCTGTCGTTCACGACGTCGACGAAGCCGGCGCTGCTCAGCGGGAAGCCGGCGGTGGATGCCGAGGCGGACGACGCGTACAAGTACCTGATCATGCCGGTGCGGCTCAGCGGCTGATTGTTTTCCACAGCTGTGCACAGGGCCGGGCGCCTTTCGTGGGCGCCCGCGGCCACGACGGCTGCGTCAGCCGGAAAGCCGCAGGTCAGGGGCTCATCGCATGAGCGCGTAGGCCCACAGCTGTGCAGGCGGGGGCGGGTTTAGGCTCGCCTTCGGCACCTCGTGCCTCTTCCGCCACACAGCGACCTAAGGAACACAACTGATGGAGCTCGGTCTCGTCGGCCTCGGCAAGATGGGCGGCAACATGCGCGAGCGGATCCGCCGCGCGGGCCACACCGTCATCGGATACGACCGCAACGCGGACCTCGCGGATGTCCACAGCCTGGAAGAGCTTGTGGGCAAGCTCAGCGGTCCGCGCGTGGTGTGGGTCATGGTCCCGGCCGGCGAGCCCACCCAGTCGACCATCGACCAGCTCGCCGAGCTGCTGGAGCCCGGCGACGTGGTGGTGGACGGCGGCAACTCCCGCTGGACGGACGACGAGAAGCACGCCGAGGAGCTGGCGGCCAAGGGCATAGGCTTCGTCGACTGCGGTGTCTCCGGCGGCGTCTGGGGCCTGGAGAACGGGTACGCGCTGATGTACGGCGGCGACGCCGAGAACGTCGCCAAGGTGCAGCCGGTCTTCGACGCGCTGAAGCCGGAGGGCGACTTCGGCTCGGTACACGCCGGCAAGGTCGGCGCGGGCCACTTCGCGAAGATGGTCCACAACGGCATCGAGTACGCGATGATGCAGGCCTACGCCGAGGGCTGGGAGCTGCTGGAGAAGGTCGACTCCGTCACGGACGTCCGCGAGGTGTTCCGCTCGTGGCAGGAGGGCACCGTCATCCGGTCCTGGCTGCTGGACCTCGCCGTCAACGCCCTCGACGAGGACGAGCACCTGGAGGGCCTGCGCGGTTATGCACAGGACTCCGGTGAGGGACGCTGGACTGTGGAGGCCGCGATCGACAACGCGGTGCCGCTGCCGGCGATCACCGCGTCGCTGTTCGCGCGGTTCGCCTCCCGTCAGGAGGACTCGCCGCAGATGAAGATGATCGCCGCGCTGCGCAACCAGTTCGGCGGTCACGCCGTAGAGAAGAAGTAGTCCACAGTCCGTCAGCACATCTGGGAAGGCCGCGGCGAAACGACCATGCACGTCACGCATCTTTCGCTGGCCGACTTCCGCTCGTACGCCCGGGCCGAGGTGCCGCTCGACCCGGGCGTCACCGCTTTCGTCGGCCCGAACGGGCAGGGCAAGACCAATCTGGTGGAAGCGGTCGGGTACCTCGCCACCCTCGGCAGCCACCGGGTCGCCTCCGACGCGCCGCTGGTCCGGATGGGCGCCGAGCGGGCCGTCATCCGGGCGCAGGTCCGGCAGGGCGAGCGGCAGCAGCTGGTCGAGCTGGAGCTGAACCCCGGCAGGGCCAACCGCGCCCGCATCAACCGGTCCTCGCAGGTCAGACCGAGGGATGTGCTGGGGATCGTACGGACGGTGCTGTTCGCGCCGGAGGATCTCGCCCTCGTCAAGGGCGACCCGGGCGAGCGGCGGCGGTTCCTGGACGAGCTGGTCACCGCCAGGTCGCCGCGCATGGCCGGGGTGCGCTCCGACTACGAGCGGGTCCTCAAGCAGCGCAACACGCTGCTCAAGACGGCCGCCCTCGCGCGTCGGCACGGTGGGCGGTCGCTGGACCTGTCCACGCTCGACGTGTGGGACCAGCACCTCGCGCGCGCGGGCGCCGAGCTGCTCGCCCAGCGGCTGGATCTGATCGCCGCGCTGCAGCCGCTGGCCGACAAGGCGTACGAGCAGCTGGCCCCCGGCGGCGGGCCGCTGGCGCTGGAGTACAAGCCGTCCGCGCCCGGCGAGGCCCACGCGCGCGAGGACCTCTACGCCCAGCTGATGGCGGCCCTGGCGGAGGCGCGCAAGCAGGAGATCGAGCGCGGGGTCACCCTGGTCGGCCCGCATCGGGACGATGTGACTCTCAAACTCGGTCAGCTGCCGGCCAAGGGCTATGCCTCGCACGGCGAGTCCTGGTCCTACGCGCTCGCTCTGCGGCTGGCCTCCTACGACCTGCTGCGGGCCGAGGGCAACGAGCCGGTGCTGGTCCTGGACGACGTCTTCGCCGAGCTGGACGCGCGCCGCCGGGAGCGGCTGGCCGAGCTGGTCGCGCCCGGCGAGCAGGTGCTGGTCACGGCCGCCGTGGACGACGACGTACCGCAGGTGCTGGCCGGGGCGCGGTACGCCGTGTCCGGCGGGGCGGTGGAGCGCGTATGAGCACCGGCGAACCCGCTCCCGACAAGGCTCCCGGGCCGGGCCCGAAGAAGGCTCCGGAGCCCTCCGGTGTCGACCTCGCGCGCGTGGCGTTGCGCGCGGCGAAGGAACAGGCACGCGCGCGTGGGGACGCGGCACGGCAGAAGAAGCAGGCGCGGCGGGGCGGTGGTCTGCGCTCCGGCGCGCGCGCCGACGGGCGCGACCCCATGGCGCTCGGTGCCGCGATCAACCGGCTGCTGACCGAGCGCGGCTGGGAGACCCCCGCTGCGGTGGGCGGTGTGATGGGCCGCTGGCCGCAGATCGTCGGGGACGACCTGGCCAAGCACTGTGTGCCGCAGCGGTACGACGAGGACGAGCGCGTGCTGGTGGTGAGCTGCGACTCGACGGCCTGGGCGACCCAGCTGCGCCACCTCGCGCCCGCGCTGGTCGCCCGGCTGAACGAGGACCTGGGGCACGGCACCGTGCGGATGATCAAGGTGCTCAATCCGGGCGGCCCGGCCCGCCGCTACGGCCCGCTGCGGGCTCCGGGGAGCTCCGGGCCCGGCGATACGTACGGGTGACGTACATCACGTAGGGAGCGGGGAGTGCGCGGTCGGCGGGGCTCCGTACACAGGTGTGGAGAGCCACCGCGGCGC
The DNA here is from genome assembly GCF_040297165.1 of Streptomyces sp. NPDC001851. Classification (NCBI taxonomy): domain Bacteria; kingdom Bacillati; phylum Actinomycetota; class Actinomycetes; order Kitasatosporales; family Streptomycetaceae; genus Streptomyces; species Streptomyces sp. NPDC001851. The sequence goes on from NZ_JBEOYR010000006.1 coordinate 140,477, forward strand.
GGCCGGACCGCCATCTGACCCCCCAGTAGCCAAGGGTTGACGGCTCGAAGCGCTGAGTGCCGCTGTGAGCCCCTTGGAGCCCCCATCCGCATATCGGGACCCGGTCGAGGCCGGTTCAGGGCGGCACATGGGGACTCAGGTACCGGCAAACCCCCATCGATGTCAGAGCTACCGGTAGACTGGAAGACAATCCCGCCCCATCGTGGGGACCGCCCGGGAAAAGCTGAGCAACGCTGATCAAGGCTTACCAACGCAACATGCCGCAGCCGCTCCGGCAACCTGCCGACGAGCCCGGCTCGTGCTGTGCCAGAAAGGGCGCTTCGTGGCCGATTCCGGCAACCCCAACGAGAACATCCCGTCCACCGACGCCGGCGTGAACGGCGAGGCCGCAGACCCCGGCGCAACCTCCGCCTCCTACGACGCCAGCGCCATCACCGTGCTCGAAGGGCTGGACGCGGTCCGCAAGCGGCCCGGCATGTACATCGGTTCCACGGGCGAGCGCGGTCTGCACCACCTGGTGTACGAGGTCGTCGACAACTCCGTCGACGAAGCGCTGGCCGGGTACGCGGACACGATCGACGTGACGATCCTCGCCGACGGCGGTGTCCGGGTCGTCGACAACGGCCGTGGCATCCCGGTGGGCATCGTGCCCTCCGAGGGCAAGCCGGCCGTCGAGGTCGTGCTGACCGTGCTGCACGCGGGCGGCAAGTTCGGCGGCGGCGGTTACGCGGTCTCCGGCGGTCTGCACGGCGTCGGCGTCTCCGTCGTGAACGCCCTGTCCACGAAGGTCGCCGTCGAGATCAGGACCGACGGTCACCGCTGGACGCAGGACTACAAGCTCGGCGTCCCGACGGCCCCGCTCGCCCAGCACGAGGCGACGAGCGAGACCGGCACCTCGGTCACCTTCTGGGCCGACCCCGACATCTTCGAGACCACCGAGTACTCCTTCGAGACGCTGTCGCGGCGCTTCCAGGAGATGGCGTTCCTCAACAAGGGCCTGACGCTCCGGCTCACCGACGAGCGCGAGTCGGCGAAGGCCACCAGCGGTGCCGACGAGGCGGGTGCGGACGAGAAGGCCGAGGTCAAGTCGGTCACGTACCACTACGAGGGCGGCATCGTCGACTTCGTGAAGTACCTCAACTCCCGCAAGGGAGAGGTCGTGCACCCCACCGTCATCGACCTGGAGGCGGAGGACAAGGACAAGAGCCTGTCCCTCGAGGTCGCGATGCAGTGGAACAGCGGCTACACCGAGGGCGTGTACTCCTTCGCGAACATCATCCACACCCACGAGGGCGGTACGCACGAAGAGGGCTTCCGCGCCGCGCTGACGTCGCTGATCAACAAGTACGCGCGCGACAAGAAGCTGCTGCGCGAGAAGGACGACAACCTCACCGGTGACGACATCCGCGAGGGTCTGACCGCGATCATCTCGGTCAAGCTGAGCGAGCCGCAGTTCGAGGGCCAGACGAAGACCAAGCTGGGCAACACGGAGGCCAAGACCTTCGTGCAGAAGGCGGTCTACGAGCACCTCAACGACTGGCTGGACCGCAACCCGGTCGAGGCCGCGGACATCATCCGCAAGGGCATCCAGGCGGCCACCGCGCGCGTGGCGGCCCGCAAGGCCCGCGACCTGACCCGCCGCAAGGGCCTGCTGGAGTCGGCGTCGCTGCCGGGCAAGCTCTCCGACTGCCAGTCGAACGACCCCACCAAGTGCGAGATCTTCATCGTCGAGGGTGACTCCGCCGGCGGCTCGGCCAAGTCCGGCCGCAACCCGCAGTACCAGGCGATCCTCCCGATCCGCGGCAAGATCCTCAACGTGGAGAAGGCCAGGATCGACAAGATCCTGCAGAACCAGGAGATCCAGGCGCTGATCTCGGCCTTCGGCACGGGTGTGCACGAGGACTTCGACATCGAGAAGCTCCGCTACCACAAGATCATCCTGATGGCGGACGCCGACGTCGACGGACAGCACATCAGCACCCTGCTGCTGACCTTCCTGTTCCGTTTCATGCGGCCGCTGGTCGAGGCCGGGCACGTGTACCTGTCCCGTCCCCCGCTGTACAAGATCAAGTGGGGCCGCGACGACGTGGAGTACGCGTACTCGGACCGCGAGCGCGACGCACTGATCGAGATGGGCCGCCAGCGCGGCAAGCGCGTCCGCGAGGACTCGATCCAGCGCTTCAAGGGTCTCGGCGAGATGAACGCCGAGGAGCTGCGCGTGACCACGATGGACCAGGAGCACCGGGTCCTCGGCCAGGTCACCCTGGACGACGCCGCCCAGGCCGACGACCTGTTCTCGGTCCTGATGGGCGAGGACGTCGAGGCGCGCCGCCAGTTCATCCAGCGCAACGCCAAGGACGTCCGCTTCCTCGACATCTGAGTCGGTCTCAGCTGACCGCACCAGGAAGGATCTTCACCAGCAATGGCCGACGAGAACACTCCGCAAACCCCTGAGACCGAGGGCGGCGAGCTCGCGATGCGCGTCGAGCCCGTCGGGCTCGAAACGGAGATGCAGCGCTCGTACCTGGACTACGCGATGTCCGTCATCGTGTCCCGTGCGCTGCCCGACGTCCGGGACGGCCTCAAGCCCGTCCACCGGCGCGTGCTGTACGCGATGTACGACGGCGGCTACCGCCCCGAGCGCGGCTTCTACAAGTGCGCCCGCGTGGTCGGCGACGTCATGGGCAACTACCACCCGCACGGCGACTCCTCCATCTACGACGCCCTGGTGCGCCTCGCCCAGCCGTGGTCGATGCGGATGCCGCTGGTGGACTCCAACGGCAACTTCGGCTCCCCGGGCAACGACCCGGCGGCCGCCATGCGGTACACCGAGTGCAAGATGGCGCCGCTGTCGATGGAGATGGTCCGCGACATCGACGAGGAGACCGTCGACTTCACGGACAACTACGACGGCCGCTCCCAGGAGCCGACCGTCCTGCCCGCCCGCTTCCCGAACCTGCTGATCAACGGCTCGGCCGGTATCGCGGTCGGTATGGCGACCAACATCCCGCCGCACAACCTGCGCGAGGTCGCGGCCGGCGCCCAGTGGTACCTGGAGAACCCCGAGGTCTCGCACGAGGAGCTGCTGGACGCGCTCATGGAGCGCATCAAGGGCCCCGACTTCCCGACCGGTGCGCTCGTCGTCGGCCGCAAGGGCATCGAGGAGGCGTACCGCACCGGGCGCGGCTCCATCACGATGCGCGCGGTGGTCGAGGTCGAGGAGATCCAGGGCCGCCAGTGCCTGGTGGTGACCGAGCTGCCGTACCAGGTGAACCCGGACAACCTGGCGCAGAAGATCGCCGACCTGGTGAAGGACGGCAAGATCGGCGGCATCGCGGACGTCCGCGACGAGACCAGCTCCCGCACGGGCCAGCGCCTCGTCATCGTCCTGAAGCGGGACGCGGTCGCCAAGGTCGTGCTGAACAACCTGTACAAGCACACTGACCTGCAGACCAACTTCGGCGCCAACATGCTGGCGCTGGTCGACGGCGTGCCGCGCACGCTGTCCCTGGACGCGTTCATCCGGCACTGGGTGACGCACCAGATCGAGGTCATCGTCCGCCGTACGCGTTTCAGGCTGCGCAAGGCCGAGGAGCGCGCCCACATCCTGCGCGGCCTCCTCAAGGCCCTGGACGCCATCGACGAGGTCATCGCGCTGATCCGGCGCAGCGACACGGTCGACGTCGCGCGCACCGGCCTGATGGACCTCCTGGAGATCGACGAGATCCAGGCCAACGCGATCCTGGAGATGCAGCTGCGGCGGCTGGCGGCACTGGAGCGGCAGAAGATCGTCCAGGAGCACGACGAACTCCAGGCGAAGATCAACGAGTACAACGAGATCCTCGCCTCGCCGGTCCGCCAGCGCGGGATCGTCAGCGAGGAACTGGCCGCGATCGTCGAGAAGTACGGCGACGACCGCGCGACCAAGCTGATCCCCTACGAGGGCGACATGTCCATCGAGGACCTGATCGCCGAGGAGGACATCGTCGTCACGGTCACCCGCGGCGGCTACGTCAAGCGGACCAAGACGGACGACTACCGGGCGCAGAAGCGCGGCGGCAAGGGCGTGCGCGGCACGAAGCTGAAGGAAGACGACATCGTCGACCACTTCTTCGTCTCCACCACGCACCACTGGCTGCTGTTCTTCACCAACAAGGGCCGGGTGTACCGGGCGAAGGCGTACGAGCTGCCCGAGGCGGGCCGGGACGCGCGCGGGCAGCACGTGGCGAACCTGCTGGCCTTCCAGCCGGACGAGGCGATCGCCGAGATCCTGGCGATCCGCGACTACGAGGCGGCGCCGTACCTGGTGCTGGCCACCAAGTCCGGTCTGGTCAAGAAGACGCCACTGAAGGATTACGATTCGCCCCGCTCCGGCGGTGTGATCGCGATCAACCTGCGCGAGCGCGAGGACGGAACGGACGACGAGCTGATCGGCGCCGAGCTGGTCTCGGCCGACGACGATCTGCTTCTGATCAGCAAGAAGGCACAGTCGATCAGGTTCACCGCCTCGGACGATTCCCTGCGCCCGATGGGCCGCGCGACCTCCGGTGTCAAGGGCATGAGTTTCCGGGAAGGCGATGAACTTCTGTCGATGAATGTTGTTCGACCCGGTACGTTCGTGTTCACTGCCACCGACGGTGGGTACGCGAAGCGGACCGCCGTCGACGAGTACCGCGTCCAGGGCCGCGGCGGCCTCGGCATCAAGGCCGCCAAGATCGTGGAGGACCGCGGTTCGCTCGTCGGCGCGCTGATCGTCGAGGAGAGTGACGAGATCCTCGCGATCACCCTCTCCGGCGGTGTGATTCGCACGCGAGTCAGCGAGGTCAGGGAGACGGGCCGTGACACCATGGGCGTCCAACTGATCAACCTGGGCAAGCGCGATGCCGTGGTCGGTATCGCACGTAACGCCGAGGCGGGGCGCGAGGCGGAGGAAGTCGACGGCGACGTGGCCGTGGACGAGACCGCCGAAGACGCCGCGACCACCGGCACGGACGAGGGCGAGGCACCCTCGGCGGAGTAGCACGAGGAGTGAGTCATCGTGAGCGGAGCCACGGGCGCCGGATCGGCCGGTACCTCCACGGGTACGGAAACGGACGGCGGCGGCCGTGGCTCCGCCGCGAACGGGACGGGTGCGGGGAGCGCGACCGACCCGCACACGACCAACCTGAAGCCGGTGCAGGCGTCCGGTCCGGACTCCCCCGGCACGTCTGGACCCCAGGGGGGCACTGTGACGGACACCCGAGGCCCGGCCGCGGCCGGCGAGGCCCAGCCGGCGTCCCCGCTCCCCGGTGAGCGGCGCCCGGAGCAGCCCGCCGGGCCCTACCACCCGCCGCAGGCCTATCCGGCGCAGGCCCCGGCCGGCGCCGTACGCCGTCCCCGTACCGGGGCGCGCACCGCGCCGCGCACCCGCAAGGCCCGGCTGCGCGTGGCCAAGGCCGACCCGTGGTCGGTGATGAAGGTCAGCTTCCTGCTCTCCATCGCGCTCGGCATCTGCACGATCGTCGCCTCGGCGGTGCTGTGGATGGTCATGGACGCGATGGGCGTGTTCTCGACGGTGGGCGGCACGATCTCGGAGGCGACCGGCTCGAACGAGGCGAACGGCTTCGACCTCCAGGCGTTCCTGTCGCTCCCCCACGTCCTGATGTTCACGACGGTCATCGCGGTCATCGACGTGGTCCTGGCCACGGCCCTCGCGACGCTCGGCGCGTTCATCTACAACCTCTCCGCGGGCTTCGTGGGCGGCATCGAGCTGACCCTGGCGGAGGACGAATGACCGCGATTTTGGGACTGACGTGGTCGTGCGCTAATCTTCAGGAGTCAGCGCGCGGGACACACACCGCACAGCGCGGCGGGGCTATAGCTCAGTTGGTTAGAGCGCATCCCTGATAAGGATGAGGCCACAGGTTCAAATCCTGTTAGCCCCACCAGCGAGAAGACCCCCGGTCCGGATGGATCGGGGGTCTTCTTCATGTGCTCGTTCTCCTGTGCGCGTGTCGACGAGTCGCGGGCATGAGAAAGGCCCGACCGCTGGCGACGGGGGATGCACCAGCGATCGGGCTGTGGCCAAGGGTAACAAGACTGGGCGGCCGACGGGGGAAATAGGGCAGGAATAAGTCAGGTTGGTCCGCTCAAGGGCCGCAGGGTGGGTCGTAGGAGAGGCGGGGCAGGTACTCGTGCCACTTCTGCGGGGTCAGTTCGCCCCGGGTGACCGCGCAGATGTGCTCGATCGCCGCGGTGGCGTCCAGGCTCCACAGGCGGACCGTGTCGGTGCCGCTGGAGAGACCGAGGACGTTGCTCCTGCGGCTGAACGACAGGAAGGTGCCCGACCTGGCGTTGGGGCTCATCGACTGGCCGATGGGGGCCGCCGAGGCGGGGTCGGTGACGTTCCACAGCCGGACGGTGTTGTCGTTGCCACCGCTGGCCAGCACGTGCCCGCCCGGGCTGAACGTCAGCAGCTTGACCGCCTCGGTGTGGCCGGTGAGCGGTGCGCCCAGCGCGGTCGCCGCGGCGGGGTGGGCGACGTTCCACAGCCGGACCGTGTCGTCGTCGCTGCCGCTGGCCAGCACCTGCCCGTCGGGGCTGAAGGCGATCGCGTTGACCGGTCCCGAGTGGTCCGTGAGCCGGCCCAGCGCGGCCGGCCGGGCCGGGTCGGTGACGTTCCAGAGGCGGACCGTGCTGTCCGCGCTGCCGGAGGCGAGGGTCCGGCCGTCGGGGCTGAAGGCGATCGCGTTGACGTAGCCCCGGTGGCCCGTCAGCGGCCTGCCGAGCGCGGTGGGGTGCGCGGGGTCGGTGATGTCCCACAGCCGGACGGTGGTGTCGTCGTAGGCGGTGGCCAGGGTGCGGCCGTCCGGGCTGAAGGCGAGTGTGGCCGGCCCCGCGAAGCGGGTCCGCAGGGCGATGGGCGCACCGGCGGCGACCGGGTGGGACGGATCGCCGACCTTCCACAGGTACACCGTGTGGTCGTAGGTGAGGACGGCGAGGACGCGGCCGTCGGGGGAGAACCGCAGCGCACGATGGCCGGCGTCCCCCCGCATGAACGGCCTGCTCAGCAGCACCGGCCGGTCGGGCCGCGCCACGTTCCACAGCCGGAGCCTGCCGTCCCGCGCCGCCGTGCCCAGCACCTGTCCGTCCGGCCGGAACGCACCGGTGCGGCCGATGATGTCCGAGGTCGGCAGCGACCACAGACGCACCTTGCTGTCGCCGCTGCCGGTGGCCAGGGTCCGTCCGTCGGGGCTGAACCCCAGGGCGTACATCTCCCCGCTGCTGCCCGCGAGCGGCTCCCCGACCTGTGACGGGGACGAGGGGTCGCTGACGTTCCACAGGCTCGCCGTGCTGTCCGCGCTCGCGGCGGCCAGTCTGCTGCCGTCCGGGCTGAAGGCCACCGACCAGATCGGTGCGGTGTGGCCGGTCAGCGGGGGACCGAGCGCGGTCGCCGAGGCGGGGGCGGTGACGTTCCACAGCCGGATCGTGTTGTCCGCGCTGCCGGAGGCGAGGGTGTGCCCGTCCGGGCTGAACGCCACCGAGTGCACGAGGTCCGTGTGACCCTTCAGCACGGTGCGGTACTGCTCCGGCCGGCGCGGGTCGGCCGTGTTCCACAGCAGGATCGTGTCATCGTCGCCGCCCGCCGCGAGGGTGTGTCCGTCCGGGCTGAACGCCACGCTGCGCACCGCCGCGCTGTGCCCGCGCAGGGCGCCGAGCGCACCCGGCCGGCGCGGGTCGGCCACGTTCCACAGCCGTACCGTGTGATCTTCACCGGCCGAGGCCAGCGTGCGTCCGTCGGGGCTGAAGGCGACCAGGTAGATCGTGCCCCGGTGGCCGGCGAGCGGCTTGCCCAGCGCCTTCGGGCGGGCGGGGTCGGTGACGTTCCACAGCCGGATCGTGCCGTCGTCGCCGGCGCTCGCCAGCGTGTGCCCGTCCGGGCTGAAGACGGCGCTGCTCACCCAGCTGGTGTGGCCGGTCAGCGGCCTGCCGAGGGGCTTGGGGTGGCTCCGGTCGGCCACGTTCCACAGCCGGACGGTGCGGTCGTAGCTGGCCGTGGCCAGGGTCTTGCCGTCGGGGCTGAACGAGGTGAGGTAGACGGCACCGGTGTGGCCGGACAGCGGGGTGGCCAGCGGCGCGTTCACGATCGAGATCAGCCTGCTGTACGTCCCCTCGTCGTCCGGGCGCAGCCGATGGGCGACCAGGTCGAGCTGGGCGGCCAGGGACGGATCCGTGCGCTCCACCCGGTCGGCCTCGGCGAGCACCTGCTCGAACACGGCGTCGTCCCGCTGCTTCCAGGCGATCACCGCCGTACCGCCCGCGACCAGGGCCAGGGCCACCAGCGCCGCCACCGCGGTGCGGCTGAGCCACACCGTGCGCTTGCGCAGCCGGACCGCCGCGGCCAGGAACTCCACCGCGCTGCGGGTCAGATACGTGTCCCCGGCCGACCTCGCCCAGCTGCGCGCCTGCTCCAGCCGGGAACCCCGGTAGAGCAGCGAGCTGTCCCGGCCCGAGTCCTCCCACGCCCGGCCGTCCTCCTCCAGCCGCTGGCGCAGCAGCTGGTCGCCCCGGTCGTCGTCGATCCAGTGCCGCAGCCGGGGCCAGGCGTGCAGCAGCGCCTCATGGGTGATCTCCACGGTGTCCGCGTCCAGCGTCACCAGCCGGGCCCGTACGAGGGCCTCCAGGGACTCCTCCGTCTTGCCGGGGTCCGCCGACTCCTGCGCCAGCTGCCGCCGGGTGCCGCGCCGACGGGTGGCCTGGGTGTCCTCGCCCAGCCTCACCAGCCGCAGCAGGAGCAGCCGGGCGGCCGTACGGGCCGCGGGGTCCAGCCCCGACCAGGCGCGCTCGGCGGTGGCCGCGACGGCCCCCTGGATCCCGCCCGCCGCGCGGTAGCCGGCCAGTGTCAGCCGTCCGGCCTTGCGGCGCTGCCAGGTGGCGAGCAGGGCGTGCGAGAGCAGCGGAAGCACGCCCGCGTCGTGCGCCCCGCGCGGACCGTCGGCGCTCACCTCGCGGACGATCAGCTCGGCGAGCCCCGGTTCCAGCTCCAGCCCCACCGCCTTGGCCGGTCCGGTCACCGCGTCGCGCAGTTCGGCGCTGGTCAGCGGGCCGAGCACCATGTGCCGGTGCTGGAGCGCGTCGGCGAGTTCCGGGTAGCCGAGGCACTGCTCGTAGAAGTCGGCGCGGATGCCGAGGACGACGAGCACCGGGGCGGGACCGTCCGCGCCGGCGGGCGGGGTGCAGGCGGCGTGCAGGAGCTGGAGGAACGTACGCCGGTCCGCCTCGTCGGGGCAGAGGGTGAACGCCTCCTCGAACTGGTCCACGATCACGACCGGCCGGCCCGCGCCGCCCCCCTCGCGGCGTGCCCACGCCGCCACGGCCTCCCGTGCCGCCCGCGCCACGCGCGGTGCGTCGGAGCCGGGAACCGCCGGATTCTCCGTGGCCTCCTGCTCGGCCCGGCGTGCGTCGGCGGCGACCGCGGTGAGGTCGGGGATGCGGCGCACCAGCTCGCCCAGGGGGTCGGCGCCGGGCACGAGGTGCAGCACGCGGTCGGCGGTGCCGTCCCCGGAGGGCGGCGGCGCCGTGCCCGTGCCCTGGCCGTCGCGCAGGGCGCCGCCGCGGACGGCGGGCACCAGGCCGGCGTTGAGCAGGGACGACTTCCCTGCTCCCGAGGCGCCCACCAGCATCACCAGGCCGCCGGTCCGCTCCGCGGCGCGCAGCTGGGCGACGAGCGCGCTCGTGCTCCGTTCCCGGCCGAAGAACCAGCGGGCGTCCTCCTGCCGGTACGGCGCCAGCCCGCGGTAGGGGCACACGCCCCCGGCGACGGACGGGTCCTGGGCGGGCGGCGGCCGGTTCTCCTCGGCGGGCGGTGCGGGCCGGTCGCCGACCGGGTCGGCCAGCGCGCGCTCCCACAGCCGCTGCCAGTGCGCGAGGTCGTACAGGCCCGTGGACACCGGTGAGGGCCGCAGCCGCCGTGCCTCCGGGATCAGGATGTGCAGCACCGCCGCGAGGGCGGTGAACTGGGCGGGCACGTTCCTGGCCCGGCGCCAGTCGCTGATCCGCTGCGCGGACACCCGCACGGGCCGCCCGCGCTCGTCGATCCGCTGGAGCCGTACGACCGCCTCGGCGACGCTCTTGAGGGGAGGATTTCCAGCCTCCTTGTACAGCAGCGCGAGCCGCTCGGCGAAAGCTGTGCGTGTCCCTGAGTCGGAACTCAAGGTCCCACCCCTTTACTTCCCCCCGTGCCTGGACGTCCGGACCGGAAAACCCACCCTATACGTCTGACCTGCGGATAAGCACAGGGCTGGGGCGCTGCGGTCTCCTCGGCGCGGACAACAGATGGCAGGATCCGGATCCGTCGGCGGACCTCGTGAACACCGTCCGGACAGGCCACGGACCTGCGTTCGAAGAGACGACCCATGGCACCGACACATCTCGGCCAACTTCATTCCCTCTTCGACCCGCGCCGAGCCGACGCGGCACGGGTCGACACCCCGCACCGTCCGGCACCGGTCCCCACGAGGGGAGGGACCGGTGCCGGACGGGCGGGGGCTGTGTGGTCTCTCCCTGGATACCTGACGACCCATCAGATATGGTCCCTTCCGCCTGTTCTTCCCAAAGGGCTGAGTCCGGCTGTTCCCGAAGGGGTGAGTGACATGCAGAAGCGTCCCCCGTGCCCGCGACCGCCCGGTGCTCCGCGCTGGGTCGCGATGTTCCACCAGCCCGCGCGGGACTCCTGGACGGTGGGCGCCGAGTCGCCCGACCGGGATCCCGTGCTGTACGCCGTCGGGGACATGACCCGGACCGTGCGGGCGCGCGGCGAGGAGGTGGCGGTGGCGCTGTGGGGGCCCGAGGACGGTGCCTGGCGCCTCTACGACATCCCGGCCGCCGCCAGGGAACCCGCCCCCGCCGTCACGACCGGCCGGCCCGTGCCCGGCTCGGGCGAACCGCCCAAGCTCGCGGAACGCATGACCGACCGCCGGCACCAGGTGCTCATGGCGGCTCTGGGCAAGGCGGGCCTGTACGACCTGAGCGCCGAGGACGACGAGGCGGTACGGGTCATGACCGACCTGCTCGACGAACCCACGGTCCGCCGGGTGGCCCACTGGCTCTCGCTGGGGGGTGGGGAGCGGTGACGGTCGGGGGTTCGGGGCGTGGGGTCGGTGGGTGGGGGTCGGTTGGGGATGGGGTTCGGGGGGCAGGGACGGTCTGGAGGTCAGCGAGTGGACCCGCGGCCGGAACCGTCGGCCGGGGTCGTTGACGACTGGAGGACATATGACGGTCTCCGTCGACCGCGCCCTGTGCTACGGCTCCGCCGAGTGCGCGCACCGGGTGCCGGACGTGTTCGCGTTCGAGGACGGGTACGGGGTCGTACGGCCGGGCCGGGCCGAGTCCGCCGACGACCCGCAGGTCAGGGAAGCGGCCGAGAAGTGCCCCTCGCAGGCGATTCTGCTCGGTGAGTGAGGGGGAGGGCGGTCGCCCGGCTCATGCAGCGGACGGTGGGCCGGCCGGGTAGGCCCAGGTGAGGCCGGCCAGCGCGCGGGCCCGGGCCTCGGCGACCGCCATGCGGGCCTCGCGCTCGACGGGGTCGACATGCGACGCCTGCCCCGTGACCTGGCCCTCCCACTTGCGGTACAGCAGGCCGGCCTCCGCGCAGAACCAGCCGCGGCTCACCGCGTCCAGCGCCAGCAGCAGGCCCGTGTCCTCGGAGGCCGGCAGGGCCATCCAGCCGCCGAGCGCGAGGAGCAGCTGCCGCCGGACGCACAGGCTCGCCGGATGGACCGGCGCGCGGAAGCCGTTCCGCTTCCATGGGCCGAGCACGGCCCCGCGTTCGAGCGGGCCGTCCTCCGGGTCGCCGGGAAAACCCGTCGTCGTGCCGTCGGGCAGCAGGTCGAGCACCCGGGACGTCGTCCAGCCGACGGTGGGATCCGCCTCCAGCACGGCCAGATCGCGGGCCAGCGCGCCCGGCGTGAGCTGGTCGTCGGCGTCCAGGACCTTCACATACGCGCCCCCCGCGCGCGCCAGCGCGATCGTACGGGCGACTCCGGGCCCGCCCGGCCGTCCCTGGCCGAAGCTCACCCGCGCGTCGTCCGGGACATGGGGGCGGACCCGGTCCGTCGTACCGTCCTCCTGGATCACCCACTCCCACTCCCAGCCGCCGGGAAGCCGCTGCTCGCACAGGGAGGCGTAGGCGTCCGGCAGGAACCGCGCGGACGGGGCGTGGACAGCGGTGACGACGGTGATGCGCCGGGGCGCGGCGGCACGCGCCACCTTGTGCGCGGGCGTGGTCGGTGTGTCGGTCATGGTCCCAGGTAACAACAGCTCATGGGCGGGAACAGCGCGAGACCCCCCGGCCAGCCCGGCCGGGGGGTCTTTCCGTTTCGACTGGTGCGTACGCAAGTCGCCGTATGTCGAGACGTTGCGGTACCGCGAGGGGCGGGAGGTATCAGCAGTCGAGTCTGGCCGCCGAGGCCTGTTCGGGGATGGTCACGGTCTCCGCCTGGCCTTCGTCGAGGGGCCGGTGCCGGCACCTCGGGGACTTTCCGTGGGCCTCGGCCCGGATGCGCTGCTTCATCGTGGGGGGCAGGGCCCTGCCGTGGGACCAGGCCCATTGGTGTGCCGCCGGGATCGTCGGGACCGCCGGGATGGTGCGGTGCGCGGTGCCGGTACGGGGGTTCTCGCTCCGGGGTGCGGCCGCCGCGGTCGTGGCGGACGAGGCGGCGACGAGTCCGAGCGCCGTGCAGAGCGCGAAGAAGGCGGTGACGATGGCGGTCCACAGCTTCATGACCTTGTTCTCGGTCATGGCCCCTCACTTTCGGGTTGGGCGATTTGCGTACTTTCCTCATGATGTGTATGTGGGGCGCGAAGTGGTGGACCGACGCCCGTGGCGCGTTGATGTTCCGATGAACACCACCCGGATGGACGCAAGGACGCCGGAAAGCCCCTGAAACCTCGTGAGGACGAGCGAAAAGGGCGCAAAGTAACCGTCCGTGGAGGTGTGATCACCCTCCGATCGGAACGGCGCCGGACCTGGTCTACTGCTGTACCGGAGGCGGAAGTTGGGGCCCGACGCAGGTCACCGATCGATATCGGTCGGTGTGTATAGTCGGGCGCCAGAGGTCCCCTACGTCAAGGAAAGACGAGGTCGCGCGGTGAAGAAGCTGCTCCTGGTCGCACTGGCCGCCATCGGCGGGCTCCTCGTGTACCGCCAGATCCAGGCGGATCGCGCCGAGCAGGACCTGTGGACGGAGGCGACTGACTCCGTGCCCACGGGTTCGTGAGTGCCGATACCAGAGTCTGAACAGACCCCGACCGCCCCTCGCGGTCGGGGTTTTGTGTTGCGGGGACGCGCCGGCTGCGGTAGGCGTTGCCCGGATGGGGCGAGGGCGCTCGGGGCAGGATGGAACGCGTCCGTACGGTGACGACAGGGGAGGGCGCAGGTGCGGGGGCGAGGGCGACGTACGGCGTGGTGGCGGCGGTACGGTCGCCGGGCGGTCCCCGGCCCGGTGCGGACGGCCCTGGTGCCGGGGCTGTGCGCGCTGCTCCTCCTGCCGGCCGGCACCGCGTCCGCCGCCGCCGGCTCCCCGCGACCGCAGTCGTACGGCTTCACGCCCGGCGCCCGCACCGTCGCGGGCGCGGCGGGCACCGGCACGGCCGAACGGCTGGCCCCCGGCCGTGTCTACCGCAGTTCCCTGCCGAGGAACGGCGAGCTCTCCTACCGGCTCGACCTCACGGCCGCCGACACGGCGTACGTCCCCGTCACCGCCGTACCCCCACCGGACACCCCCGTGTCCGCCACCGACGGCATCAAGGTGTCCGTCCGGGACGCGCACGGCACCCCCTGCTCCTTCGCCTCCGCCCGCTTCGGCGCCGGACTCAGCGCGCGCCCGGTCACCGCGCTGGGGCAGCGGGAGGCGGGCAGGACGGTGTGCCGGGGCGGCGGGACGTACTACGTGCTCGTCCAGCGCCTGGACGCCGAGGGCTCGGGTACGGCGGCCCCGGCGCAGCGCTGGGGCCTGGAGATCGCGCCCGTCACGGAACCGCGCCCGGCCCGGGCCGGGGCCACCTCCGCGCCGCAGGGCTGGGACTCCGCCACGCCCGAGCCGCCCGCCGGTGAGCCCCGCGACCGTCCCGGCGGCACCGGCTTCGCCTCGGCCCGCCCGCTGGACCAGGGGGTCTGGCGGACCGCGCTGGTGCCCGGCGAGACACGGTTCTACAAGGTGCCGGTCGACTGGGGCCGCCAACTGCACGCCTCCGTCGAACTGGACGGCGCCCAGGGCCACGGCTACGTCGGCGGCGCCCTGAACCTGTCCGTCTACAACCCCGTCCGCGGCTACGTCGAGGACACCGCCGTCGGCTACACCGGCATCCGGAAACCCGCGGTGCTCGCCCCGCTGCCGCCGGTCGAGTACGCCAACCGCTATGCCGCGCCCGCCGCCGTGACGTCCGTCCGTTTCGCCGGCGACTACTACCTGGTCCTGCACCTCAGCGAGCGGATGACCGGCCTGTTCGGGCCGGGGCCGTTCGGTGTGACGCTGAGGGTCCGGGTGGCCGGGCAGGCGCAGGCGGGGCCGCGGTACGCCGGGAGGCCCGTGCCGGGTGACGTGTTCACGGTCACGCAGCAGGACCGGGAGGCGGCAGTCACCGGCAGCCCCGGCGGCGGGGGCGGCGACCCCGTGATGAAGCTGGTCGCGATCGGCGGGATCGGCCTGGGAACCGTGCTGCTGGCGGTGCTGGCCGGCTGGACGGTGGCGGCCCGGCGGACTCAGACGCGGGTCAGCGCCCAGAAGCCCACGGCGTAGCAGGCCAGCGCCAGCAGCAGAAGCGGGATCGCGGCCCTGGCCGGCGGCCCGGGCCGGTCACTCCGGCGCGCACGGCGCGCCCTGTGCCGGGCCGGAGCGGGAACCCGCACGTCCTGAGCGGTGTACGAGGCGGTGGAGGCATCGACGTGAGGTGCCTGCACCGGGCTCGGGGAGGGGGTGTGGGAGGAGAAGTACGGCTGGTGCAGCGGGGGTTGGGGGAGGAAGGAGGGCTGCGGGACGTACGGAGCGTCTGGGGCGGGGGCGCCGGCGGCCCGGGGTACCTGCTCCTGGGGCGGCGGCAGACGGAAACTGCCGGTGTCGGAGAGGGAGCCGGTGGTGCTTTCGGTGCCAGGGGTGCTCAGGGTGCTGCTGGTGCGAGCGGGCCTCGACCTGTCGGCCGCAGCGGGGGAACCGGCGCCCGGGCCGCCATCCGTACCTGTATCCGCATACGCATCCGGATCGGCATCCGTACGCGGATCCGGATCGGCATCCGTATGCGGAAAGGCATCCGCATCCCCCTCCGCAACCAGTCCCAGGGCCACTCCGGACGCCCTCTTGAGCGGCCCGTCGGGGGCGAACCCCGGAGGAAGCGGCGGGAGTTGGTCGAAGATCTCGATCAGCTCGTCGTCCGGCTCCGGCTCCGGCAGCAGTTCCGCGGCGGCGGCGAGGGCCTTGCGCGCCCCCGTGGCGGTGCGGAACCGCGCGGCCGGGTCGGGCTGGAGCAGCGTGGCGACGACCTGCCAGAGCGGTTCCGGTACGCCCTTGGGCGGGCCGGGCGTCCCCCGCTCCGCGAAGTACTGCACGAGCGCCTTGGCGTCAGGCTTGGCGCCTTCGAGCAGATACAGCGCGACCAGGCCCACGGCGAACAGGTCGGCGGGGAAGTCGGGTTCCGAGCCGAGCATCTGCTCGGGCGCCAGGTAACCGGGCGTGCCCACCACGAGGTTGGTCTCCGTCAGCCGGGGTTCGCCGAGCCGCATGGCGATCCCTAAGTCGGACAGCCGCAGCCGGGGCCTGCCGGTTCCGGTGGCTTCGAGAAGGATGTTGGCGGGCTTGATGTCCCGGTGGATGACGCCTTCGGCGTGGACGGCGGCGAGACCGGACAGGAGCTGGTCGAGCAGGGTGCACACGAACGCCGGCGGCAGCGGGCCGTAGTCGCCCACGAGGTGGACCAGCGAGCCGCCGGCCACCAGGTCCATGGTGAAGAGGACCTTGTCGTCGTCGGCGGCCCAGCTGGCCGGGGCGAGGACATGGGGGTGATCGATCCGCAGGGCCTGCTCCCGTACGAAGCGGAGCAGGGAGTGGGCGTCGCGCTGCTGGAGCACCTTGGCGGCCACATAACGCCGTCGGCGGTGGTCCCAGGCCCGCCATACGGCGCCCACGCCCCCGCGTCCGATCGGGTCGGCCAGCTCATAGCGTCCGGCGAACACCTCACCCATGGCAGCCCATCGCTCCTCCCCCTGGCCCGCGGCTCGTCCCCCAGCCCCTTACTTCCCCGCGATTCCCGTCCGTCACGCCGGCCCCGACTTCACCAGCCGACGCCGTCCGTGCGTCCCGGCCCCGTGCGCGGCCCCGTCCCCCGCGCCTCCCGGTGCCTGGGCCTTGACCTGATCCCTGGCCCGGTGCCGTACCCCGTCCGGGGCACCGGGCCGTGGGTCCTCAGTTCTGGTGGGACTGGTAGTGCGCGACGGCGTCGGAGGTGCGGCCGGCGCCGTAGACCCGCAGGAACTCGGCCAGTTCGGGGTGGGTCGGGGCGAGGCTGTCCGCGGCGTCGATGATGTCACCCGCGGCGGCCACCGAGCGCAGCAGCGACTGGATCTCGCGGACCACCCGCTTGACCGTCGGCGCGCCCGAACCGCTCGTGGTCTGTGTGGTGTTGCTGAGCACGGAGCCCCCCTGCGACTTCTTGATCTCGTCCATGCGCTCGGTCGCCTCGGCGGCGCTGACACTGCCGTCCGCGACCTGGGCCGCCAGCTCCTGCAGCAGTTGCACCCGCTGGACCACGGCGGGATTGCCGATCTTCGCGCGCTGGCCGCTCATCAGCTGCGAGAGCATCGGAGCGGACAGTCCCAGCACCGCGGCGAGACGGGCCTGGTTGAGCCCGAGATCGTCGATCAGCTTACGGAAGAGCGCCCCCAACGGCTCCCCGTACCAGTTCCGCTGCAGCTCCCGCGCTCTCGCGGTGGCTTCCTGCTGTGCGGCGTCCATTGCGTCTCCCCATCGCTTCCCCTAAAAAACCGTGGTTCGCTGTAGCGAACCACGTCGAGCATCTTACGGAGAGTGGTCATCCGTGGGGACCCCCAATCTTTTTGCGGGATACCCGGGGTGACCCGGTACTCTGGTCTGCGGCGCCCGCCGGAACGTGGTTCCTCCGGCAGGCCGCTGCTTTCCGGGGCCTTAGCTCAGTTGGTAGAGCGCCGTCTTTGCATGGCGGATGTCAGGGGTTCGACTCCCCTAGGCTCCACCCGGTAAACGCCCTCTGACCTGCCGAAACGCGGTTCAGGGGGCGTTTTTCGCGCCCATGGGCGGGTAGCTCGGTGGCGCCTGGAGGCGGGGGGAGGTCCCGGCTCCCGAAAGGTTGGCTGGATCTTGCCTCTCCCGCCGGGGTGAGCCGGAGATCCGGTTGCGGGTTCCGGTGCTGTCGCGGACCGGAGAGGGAGCCCGTCGCGAACTCCTGCGGGCATGAAGATCCGGTACCGAGTGCGTACCCGCCCGGCCATGCGTCACGTGGCGTTACGTCTTCGTGACGAACGCCGGGAAGACCTTCAGGCACACCACTTGCTCACGTAAATTGACTGCGGCCCACAGCCGTCAGCTGATGCGCCGGTCGGGATGCTGATCTCCAGGCGATCCTGCTGGGCCGCCGGGCCCAGCGCCACGGCATCGACGAGCCGTGGCGGCCACCGCGGGGACCGACAGTTCGGCTACAACGCGCTGGTCCTGGTCGGGCTCTGCCTCATGGTCTCCTTTCTGCGGGAACGCCCGATCAACCGCCGTATGGCCCTGTGTTCCCCGGAGTCGGCGTTGTGCACGGTGTGCCTGGCGGGCATGGCCGCCGGGCACCGGCTGCTGTCGGTCGCGGACTACGCCTCGGCGACGTACCGGCGTTATGTCGAGTGCCGGGACGGGCTGACCCGGCTGGGCCCGCATCTCCGGCCGGCCGCCGAGGAGTTGCCCCGCGCCGGCGCGGCCCTGCCGACGGAGCCGCGCGCGGCGGCACTGATCACCGAGCGTGCCCTGCACCGGCCCGTAAGCCGGACGGACCGGCGTGCCCGACGGCGCGCCGGCCGGGCTGACCGGGCCGGAAAGACGGGCCGTACGGCCCCCGGCGGCCCCGGACCATGGCACCAGGGCGAACTTGCCGCGGAAGCCGCCGGCCTCCAGCCGGCGATGTGATTCGTATGCGTCCGCAAAGGGGAGGACGGTTGTCCGCTGTCGCAGACCGGCGTCGCGGGCGGCACGGTCGGCCACCTCGGCCAGATCGTCGCGGTTCAGCTCCACCCCGACGAGGGTGAACTCCACATCCGGGCGCCGGGCCGGATCAGGCGCGCTGAACGGGGTGAGGGTGAGGAACGTGCTGCCGGGGCGGACCGCCTCGATCAGGTCCGGGGCGCCGCCGGCGTCCACCACGATGTCGTACGCCTTCGCCTCCGACGCGGGCCGGGCCGGTCAGCACCGCGCCCTCGCCCGGGTGGCCGGCGTGCACCTCCGGAGGTCGGTGCGGGTCGCCGGCTCGTCCAGCAGCCGCAGCACGAGCTGCGCGACACCGTGCGCCACCGCGACGGCCGCCAGCGGTTGCCGCTGCCCGCCGGGATCGGCCGGCACCGCTTCGTGGACGACGTCACCCCGTCCGAACTCCGCGCCGCCACCCGCCTGTCGCGGGAGGAAGCCCGGGAAGGCCGTGCCCCGGCCGCGTCCGTGCGGGCGGGCGCATGAGCGTCCGGCTGCGCAAGCACGCCACCGCCGTCGTGATCGGCGGGTCCACCGGCATCGGCCGGGGCGTCGACACACATGTCTTCAGCCGTTCCCGGCCCACGGGTCCCGGTGCCGATCTGCTCGTCTGGCACCGGCTGGACCTGCGTGACGGCGAACACGCCGTGATGTCTAGTGGGGCAGGGACTCCGGTGGGGTGTGCGGTCGGCGGATCCGGGCGAAGAACCCGAGACTCGCCACGCTCGCCAGGGCCACATAGGCCGAGTACAGGGCCGCGTGCCCGGCGTTTGCGGCGGCTGCCGCGAGGTAGGGGGCCGTACCTCCGAAGACGGAGACCGTGAGCCCGTAGGGGATGCCGATCCCGGTGACGCGTGATCCGGGCGGGAACTGCTCCGCCATGATCAGCGGGGCGATGGCGCCGTAGCCGGAGAACAGGACCAGCCCGGCGCACTCGACGGCCAGAAGCCAGGTGAACGACTTCGGCGCCAGAGCCAGCAGCGGAACGGTGAGCACGGTGAAGGCCGTGGCGAACGTCAGCAGGAGCGGCTTGGTCCCGACGCGGTCGGCGAGCATGCCCGTCAGGGGGAGTACGCCGATGAACAGTACCTGCGCGACCGTGGTGGTGAGGAGCGCGGCGGACCGGGTGATGTGGCCGTCGGCCGCCGCGTACGACGGGAGGAACACCACCCATGTGTAGTAGACGACGGTGCCCGAGAGGGTGTAGCCGACGACCTTCCACAGTGCCCCTGGCCTGCTCAGCAGCGCCTTGTGGACGGGGGGACGGCGTTCCTGGTCCGCTTCGGCGGAGGTGGGCCCGGTGAGGTGGGACTCGATCATCCGCCGCCGCAGGACGAACGCGTAGCAGGCGAGCCCGGCTCCCAGGAGGAAGGGGACGCGCCAGCCCCAGGTGTTCATCTGCTCCGGTGCGAGGGCCCGGATCAGGACCACACCGAGCAGCGCCGCGAGGAGGTTTCCCAGCGCGTTGCTCACGTAGATCACGCTGGAGTAGAGGCCCTTGCGGCCCGGCGGTGCGATCTCCACCACGTACGCCGACGACGCGGCGAATTCGCCTCCCGCGGACAGGCCCTGGGCCAGCCGCGCCACCAGGATCGTGAGGGGTGCGAGCCGGCCTGCCGCGGAGTAGGCGGGACACAGGGCGATGAGGAGGCTCCCGGCCGCCATGAGGAGCATCGACAGGGTCAGTGCCGCGCGGCGGCCGAACCGGTCCCCCCACCGCCCCAGCACCAGCCCGCCCAAGGGGCGGGTGAGGAACCCCACGGCGAACACCATCAGGCTCTGCACCAGCGCACCCGCCGCGTCGTGGGAGTTGAAGACCCGCGGCGCGAAGAACGGCGTGAAGACGGCGTAGACGTTCCAGTCGTACCACTCCAGTACGTTGCCGACCGTCGCGTTGCGCAGACTCCGGCGACTACTGGCGGTGTCCAGGGCTCCTGGCACGACCGTCGTGGTCATGAGCATTCCTCTCGGGCGGCACGCGGAGGGCCGGGAGGACGGCGGCCGTGACTGCCGCCTCCGTCATCCCGGCCCCGTTGCTGGGCTGTTACTCGGTGTGGGCTGCCAAGAGCTCGACGAGGCCGGCGGACAGATCGGGGTCGTCCACGCCACCGCTGGAGGAGGGCGCGGAGCCGCCTTGAGGGTGCCAGCTGAGCGAAAGCACCTGGATCCACGCGTCCGCACAGGCGATCATCAAGCCGTGCCGGGGGTGGGACCGGACCGTTCCCGGAGAGTGGGCGGTGCCGGGAGCCGCTTCCCTGGGCAGCGCCCGGGCCTCGTGCACCCGCAGCCCGGTGCCGTCCGTGGCGATCAGGGCGCCTGGCTGGGGGTGACAGGCACGCACCACTCGTAAGACCTCCTCGGCGTTCCACGACCAGTTGATGGACGTGTCGTCCGGCCCGGGGCTGGAGAAGTAGGTGCGCTGTTCCGGGTCCTGCGGTATCGCCGCCAGATCTCCCGCGACCAGCCGGGGGATCACCTCGCGCAGCAGCCGGCGGGATTCGCTGAACAGCCGGTCGCGGATCTGCCCGGCGTCCTCGGTCCCGTCCAGCGGCACCGGCCGCTGGGCGAGCACCGGACCGTCGTCGATGCCCGGCGTGGTGATCAGCGCGGTGACCCCGGAATCCCGTTCGCCATGGCGGGCCATCCAGAAGAACGGGGCGAGGCCGGCGTAGCGAGGGAGCGGACCGGGGTGGAAGTTGACCACCGCGCGGCGGGGCACATCGAGGACGGGCTCGCGCAGTATCTGCTGGAAGTTCGCGATCAGCAGGTAGTCGGGGTCCAGCTCCGCGAGAGCGGCGACCGTCTCCGGATCGTTGACGCTGCGCGGGCGCAGGACCCTGACCCCGGCGCTGGATGCCTGTTCGGCCAGGTCCACCGGATCCGGCTCGCCCAGGTAGTAGCTGCACAACCGGCCGGGCGGGCGGGTCAGGACCGCGGCCACCTCCACGTCGGGATGCGCGAGCAACTCGGCGAGAAAGGGTGCTCCGAACTTGGAGTTGACCTCGGAGAGGAGGACGACCCGTATCGGAGCAGGCGGTGCGGGGGCTGTCACTTCGCCCACCACGCCCGCTCCACGAGCTTCGACTCCCAGGTGAGCGAGTCGAAGACGGCGTAACCGGGCTGCACGGGCAGGGCCGCACGTCCGGGAAGGTCCATGATCTCCTGGGCGAGCCGTTCCACGAGGATGCCTTCGGCCAGCGGGGGGCAGGCGCCGAAGATCGGCATGCGCTGCATGTCCACGAACCATTCGTCCAGCATCTTGGTGCCCGGGTACTCGGGCATCTCGGGGATGATGCGCTCCATCAGCCGGCGGGCGGCCGCGTCGTCGATGGGGCCGTCCTCAGGGAGGTCGTAGACCTCCTCGATCGGCATGGACTCCTTCGTGTAGGTGAAGACGAATACCTTGTGGCCCACCGTCGGAATCTTGAACATGAACTGACAGCGGTCACTGGCGCGGAACGCCCGGTGCAAGGCGTAGCGGTTCTTGACCTGATAGAACTCCATCTGGTCCATGACGAAGTCGCAGTCCGCCATGAAATGCTCGGCAGTATCCGGAGTTATCCCCTCCGGATAGACATCGATATTGACGTCCTTCGTCAGCTCGTAGGCCATCTCCGCGACGACCTCTGCTTTGTTTCGGCCGACGTTCTCCAGAGACGCCCCCAACTGTCGCTGAATGTTGGTGATGTCGAATTCGTCCGGGTCGGCCAGCTTGAGGTGGCGCGCCCCCATGCGCACCAGGCGCGTGGCGACCGCACCGCCGATCCCACCGGTTCCCACGATGCCGATGACCGAGTCCCGCAGCCTTTCCTGGCGCCGGCGCTGCTCCTCCGCCGAGTCGCCGAGCCAGCCGAGGTTCCGGTCGACGCGCTCCCAGTACAGCTTGTCGTCATAGTCGCCGCGGTACTGGATTACCTTTACACCCATCTCAAACCTGCCATGTGGTTTCGTAGGGCATTCTTTGCCGCCCGCTGGTTTCGGTGTTCGCGGGCGCCGCCGCCGTGCGGGGCGTGGCGCCGCGCGGGAAAGAAGCTACCGAGTACGGTGTTCGGCATGAGCCGAACCGTGGTTGACGGACCTGACATAGCTTTCGTCGCGGCATTGTTGGGCGATGCGTCCCGAGCCGCCATGGTCACCGCCCTGATGGACGATCTGCGGCTGCCCGCCAGCGAACTGGCCCGGCTCGCCGGGGTCAGCAAGTCGACCGCGAGCGAGCATCTGGGGCGTCTGGTGGACAACGGCCTGCTGGCCACGGAGCGGTGTGGCAGGCACACCTACTACCGCATCTCCGGCCCTTTGGTGGGGCGGGCCCTGGAGACGCTCGCGGTCCTGGCGCCCCAGCGTGCGCCGAACTCACTGCGCTCGGCCCGGCGCCAGGACGAACTGGCCCGTGCGCGGCTGTGCTACGACCATCTGGCCGGTCGTCTCGGAGTGGCCATCGCGGACGCCCTGCGGCAGCGCGGTGCGCTCCGCGAAGAGGACGGCGCGCTGCATGTGGACCCGGGTGCCTGGGACGCGGACCCGCCCCTGGGGATCACGTGCGACGCGGTGCGGGCGGGGCGCAGGCCCCTGGCGCGGGGATGTGTGGACTGGACGGTACGACGCCATCACCTGGCCGGAGCCCTGGGTGCGGCACTCACCCAGCGCATGTTCGAACTCGGGTGGATCCGGCGTCGCCGGGACAAGGAACGCGCCATCGCACTCACCGAGACCGGAGTCGAGGGCGTCACGGACGCGTTCGGCATCGGCGAGGCCCTGATGGCCTCCGTGGCATCGGGCTGACCGGCGGCGCCGCGTCCGCTACCGGCGCGGCAGCCCTGCCAGCAGGCGCAGTGCCTCAAGCGCGGCACTGACCTGCGGGTCGGCGAGGCGGAACAGCCGCCTGCGGCCCCGCTGCTCCACGGCCAGCAACCCCTGGTCCAGGAGGTACGCGAGGTGACTGCTCGCCGTGGAGGCCGACACGCCCGCGCAGAGGGCGAGTTCGCCGGCCGAGCACGCTTCGCGGTCTTCCAGGGCGAGCAGCATCTCGGTGCGGGCCGGCACGGAGAACAGTGCTGCCGCCTTGGCCAGGTCCAGCTGGGGCGTTGCCTTGGGGCGGCGGGAAGCGGTCATGTGGTGGAGTCCCTTTGTCGTCGATGATTCGACCTGCACCGAACGGTCTGCCGGTGACGATGGCGTACATGTCCACATCGTCGAGCGCTTCCCCCGCACAGTCCCGTATTCCAGTAAGTACCACACCCCCCGTGCGCCGCACCCTGACCCTCGCTGTGATGTGTGTCGGCATGTTCCTCGTACAACTCGACGTGACGGTGGTCAACGTCGCGCTGCCGCACATCGGCCACGCGCTCCACGCCGACCTGGCGGGGCTCCAGTGGGTGGTCGACTCCTACACGGTCGTCCTCGCCGCGTGTCTGCTCGGCGCGGGAGTGGTCGGCGACCGGTGGGGGCACCGCACGCTGGCCGTCGCGGGGCTCTCCCTATTCGGCGTGACCTCGCTGATGTGCGGCCTGGCCCCGAACACCGCCGTCCTGGTCGCCGCGCGGGCACTCCAGGGACTGGCGGCCGCGCTGCTGCTGCCCAGCACCCTCGCCGTGGTCAACCGCACGTTCCCCGAACGCGGGGAGAAGGCCCGGGCCCTCGGCGTCTGGGCCGGTATCTCGGCCCTCGCGCTGCCCGCCGGTCCGCTCCTGGGCGGCGTCCTGGTCACCGCAGCGGGGTGGCGCTCCGTCTTCCTGATCAACCTGCCGGTCGTCGCGGTGGCTCTCGCCCTGACCCTGCGGGCCGTCCGCAAGGACGAACCCGCCCGCACCAGCCGCCTCGACCTGCCCGGACTGCTGGCCGCGGCCCTGTCGCTGACCGCACTCGTCTACTGCGCGATCTCCGCGGGCCGCTCCGGCGCGTCCGCGCAGACCCTCGCGGCGGGAGCGGTCGCCGTGGTCGCCACGGTCCTGCTCGCCCTGTGGGAGCAGCGCGCCCCGCATCCGATGTTCCCGCCGGCCCTGCTGCGCAAGCTGGACTTCGTCGGTGCGAACGTCATCGCCGCCGCCATGAACTTCGTCGGCATCGGCGCCGTCTTCGTGGTGACTCTGTACCTGCAGAAGGTCCAGCACCACGACGCGTGGACGGCCGGCGTGATGCTGCTGCCGCTCTTCGTCCCGCTCGCCGTGTGCGCGCCGTTCACCGGACGCCTGGCGGCCCGGTACGGGCCGCGCCCGCCGATGCTCGCCGGACTGCTGCTCGGCTGTGCGGGTACCGCCTTCCTGCCGCTGATCACCTCCGGCTCGTCCTACCTCACCCTGGTGCCGGCCCTCCTCGGCCTCGGCCTCGGCATGGGGCTGCTGACCCCCTCCGTGGTCGCCGCCGCCCTCCAGGCGGGCCCACCGGAGCGTCCGGGCCTCTCCTCCGGCGTCAACAACACCGCCCGCCAGGCCGCCGGCGCCCTGGGCATCGCCGTCTTCGGCGCGATGGTGCAGGACCCCGAGGCCCCGGACCGGTTCACCACGGGCCTGCACCACGTCGGCGTGCTGTCCGTCGTGCTGTGGCTGGCCGCAGCCGTGCTGACCCTGCGCGCCGTTCCCCGGCCGGCCCGCTGATGCTCGCCCTCGACGACTTCCGCGCGCGCGCTCGGGACGTGCTGCCCCGCGACGTCTTCGACTACTACGACGGCGCCGCCGGCCAGGAGCGGACCGCACGGGACAACGAGGCGGCCTACCGGGACTGGTGGTTCAACCGCACGGTCCTCACCGACGTCTCCCGCCCCCGCACCCGGACCCGGATCCTGGGCCGGGCCGCCGCCGCTCCGGTACTGCTCGCGCCCACAGCGCTGCAGCAACTGGCCCATGCGCAGGGGGAGCTGGCCACTGCGGCGGCCGCGCTGAAAGCGGATCTGCCCTTCGTCGTGTCCACCCTGTCCTCGACCGATGTCGCCGAGGTCACCGCGGTGGGCGGGGACGTCTGGTTCCAGCTCTATCTGCACCGGGACCGGACCCTCACCACGGAACTGGTGCGCCGAGCCGAGCAGGCGGGCGTCCGCGCGCTGGTCCTGACGGTCGACACCCCCGCGCCCGGGCGGCGGTTACGGGATCGGCGACATGGCTTCGGCTCCCCGGCACACATACGGCCCGTGATCCTCGAAGCCGCTCTCGCCCGAAGCGGCGCCCGCCCCGTCTCCGCCGCCCCTTCCCTGGCCGACATGTTCGCGCTCAACTTCGACCCGAGCCTGACATGGCACGACGTCGACTGGCTGGCCGGCATCACCTCGCTGCCGCTCGTCCTCAAGGGCATAGCCCGCGCCTCGGACGCCCGGCGGGCGATCGACCTCGGCGCCAAGGCCGTCATCGTCTCCAACCACGGAGGCCGTCAACTCGACGGGGACCGCCCCACACTGCACTGCCTGCCCGAGGTGGCACAGGAGGCCGGCCAGGACGCCGAGGTGTACCTGGACGGCGGAATCCGTACGGGGGGAGACATCCTCAAAGCCCTCTGTCTCGGCGCCCGCGCCGTGCTCATCGGGCGCCCCTATCTCTGGGGCCTCGCCAGCGACGGGGAGGAGGGCGTGACAAGCGTCCTGCGCCTCCTCCTCGACGAACTCACGCTCGACATGCAGTTGACGGGGCTGGCCGACATCGAGGACGCCGGCCCGAGCCTGCTGGTCCCCGCCCGTACCCCCTGACCCACGAACGAGGAGAAGCCATGACACACACCGCCCCCCGGTCCGTCAGCAGCGATCTGATCCGGCAGAGGCTGGCGACCCACGGGTTCGGGCTCCCCACCCCGTGGCAGGTTCCGAGCCCCGCCGGCGCCCGCATCCCGGCCAGCCTCGTCCGCCGGGTCGGCAACCGGGTCCATGTCTCCGGGCACATCCCCACCAGCCATGACGGCGTGGTCACCGGCCCCTACGGAACCGTCGGCGACGAGATCGACCTGCCGAGCGCCCAGACCGCAGCCGTACGGACGCTGCTGTCCCTCCTCGCGAGCGTCGAGAAAGCGGTCGGGGACCTCGCGGACGTGAAGGCCTGGTGCTCGTTGCACTGCATGGTCAACTCGGCCCCGGGCTTCACCGACTTCCCCGCCGTGTTCAACCCGGCCTCCCGACTCCTCGTCGACGTCTTCGGCGACGAGATCGGCGCCCACGCGCGAGTGGCCGTAGGGGTGGCCGGCCTTCCCTGGAACGTCCCGGTCGAGATCGAGGCGGAACTGGAGACACACAGCATGTATTAGGGATTCTTCGGGGGGCTATTCGAAGCCCTTGTGGAAGAAGGCCGGGGCGGCGGCGAAGAGTTCGTTGACCGTCCCGGTTCTGTTACGGGACAACCGCTATCTGTCCCGCCCTTGTCACAGCCGGGCAGGAGACGTGGGATCTGCCCATTTCACCCGGGTTCAGCGAATCACCGGAAACTTGATGATTGGTACCCTTGGCTGTTCGAGCAAGGTCAACGGGGGAATGTCTGTGACAACTGAAACGAGCTCGCTGGATCACCTCTCCACGCTGGTGAAGGGCTGGCGAAGACGGCTCACGCGGGATCAGATCCCCGAACTGCGGCGCAGTCGTCAGGGGAGATCAAGGCTGGTCAGCCAGGAGGACATGGCTCAGCTGACCGGCGTCAGCAGCGTCTGGTACGGGAAGTTCGAACGGGGCGGAGCGGCGCAGTATTCGGAGGATTTCCTGAACCGGGTCTCCTGTGCCCTGAGACTCGACGAGGCCGAACGAAAGCTGCTGTTCCTGCACGCGGTCGGCTGGGAGCCGACGAGCCCCGCGAATTGCCAGGACACCGGCATCACCGACGGAGTCCGGCACCTGCTCGAACTCCAGCCGTGGCCCGCCTACGCATCCGACACGGCCTGGGACGTCATTTACCAGAACCGGGCCTTCAGCGAATGGTTCCCCTCCGGGGTCGCCGGTCAGAACATCGCCAAGGAGGTGTTCGCCCCCGACGCCGGCAGGCGGATCCGTTTCCACAACTGGGAGCAGGACTGGGCCGGGCCGATGCTGGCCCAGATGCGGATGGCGCAGGCTCGCCACCCGGAGAACACCCGGCTGAGCACGGTGGTCGGGGAGATCCTCGAAACCAGCGCGTGCGCACGCCGGCTGTGGCGCGAGCACCGGGTCGTCGAGCATGCGGACGGGAATCGGCGCGAGGTGCTCCTCGCGGGCCAGGAGACGCCGACGACCATCGAGATCGTCATGGCCTCTCCGCTGAGCAACGGGGAGCTGCGGCTGGTCTCGCTCATCCCGGTGCAGCCGCCCGAGGGTTCCCGGTAGCGGGCGGCATCGGCCGGCGTCGTCCCGGACGAGGGCCGGGGCGACGCCGGCCGACGGGCCGGCACCTCCGGATTCACCAGGAGGGGGTCCGGGGGAGCGGCTCGCCGTACCAGTGCTCGATCATCATCCGGGCGATCGACACACCGGACGGCAGCGCCACCACGCCCTCGGCCATCGCCTCCCGCAGCTGAGCCCGGGAGAACCAGCTCGCCTGGGCGATCTCCTCGCCGTCCACCGTGATCCGCGGATCCGTGGTCCGGCCGAAGAAGCCGAGCATCAGGCTCGCGGGGAACGGCCACGCCTGGCTCCCGGCGTACTCGACCGAGTCCGTCCGGACGCCCACCTCCTCCAGCACCTCCCGGCGGACCGCCTGCTCCAGTGACTCACCGGGGTCCACGAACCCCGCCAGCACGGACCAACGGCCCTCGTCCCACGCCGCGTTCCGGGCCAGCAGGCAGCGGTCCTCGGCATCGGTGACCAGCATGATCACCGCCGGGTCCGTACGCGGGAAGTGCTCCGTCCCGCACGAGCGGCAGCGCCTCATGTGCCCGCCGAAGGCGATGTCGGTGGGGTGCGCGCACCGGGGGCAGAAGGGGTGGGTCCGGTGCCAGGCGTCCAGCGCCACGGCGTGGACCAGCAGCCCGACGTCCCGGGCCGCCAGGAGCGTACCGGTCTCGCGGAGTCCGGCCTCGCGGACGCCGGGGGCCCGGTGGGGCTCCAGGTCGGACACCGAGACGGCGAAGTAGTCCACCCCCGCGGTGTCCGAGCCGAGGTAGTACCGCATCCCGTCGGGTGCCGCCGGCGCCGGCAGCAGGACGATGCCGGGCTGCCCGGTCGCGTCCTCGGCCACCAGGGTGCGGTCCCGGGCCACCAGCACCACCCGGGTGCTCTCGCGGAGCCAGGCCGCACCGAGCCAGGCCTCGTCCGTCCGGTGCTCCCCGGCGCGGTCCACCGTGGCCCTGGACAGGGCCGGCTCCGGCATCCCGGCGGCGGCTGCGGTCCGCACTACGACGCGGTCCCCGACGCGAGGATCCCCACCGTGAGTTCGGCCACCCGCGCCGCGGATGCGGGGTTCTGCCCGGTCACCAGACGCCCGTCCGCCACGGTGTTCTCGGCCCACATCGGACCGGTGCGGACCGTGGCCCCGCGCTCCGTCAGCCGCGTCTGCAGGAGGAACGGAACCACCTCGGCCAGCTCCACGGACTCCTCCTCGGCGTTGGTGAAGACCGCGACCTCCTTGCCGTCGACCAGGTGTGTCCCGTCGGACAGCCGCAGATTCACCAGCGCGGACGGCCCGTGGCAGACCGCCGCCACCACGCCGCCCCGCTCGTACACCGCCGCCGCGAAGGCGGTCAGCTCGGTGGCGTCGGGGAAGTCCCACATGGTCCCGTGCCCGCCCACGAAGTACACGGCGGCGTAGTCCGCGGGATCGAGCCGGTCCGCGGTCGGCGTGTCGGCGAGCTTCGCGGCCACCGCCGGATCGGCGAGGAACCGGGCCGCGTCCTCGTCGTCGGGTGCGACACCGTCCAACGGCGACGAACCGCCGCGCACGGAGACGAAGTCGACCTGGTACCCCGCCTTGGTGAAGACCTCGTAGGGGTGCGCCGCCTCGGGCACGTAGAACCCGGTGCTGCGGCCCGTGTCCCCCAGCTCGCCATGGCTGGTGAGCGCGAGAAGGACCTTCGCGGACGACGCGGCCGAAGGGGAAGAGGGAGAAGAGGGGGAAGAAGACGTGGTCATGGGTTACCTCTCGGAGGGGACGGTGGCGGGGCGGCCGGAGCGGTGTGCGCTCCAGGGGCCACGCCGTGACGCCGTAGGGGGCGGGGACGTGTCGGCCCACCGGGAGGCCGGGGACCGCCGCGAGGCCGTCGGCGGGGCCGCGGGCCGGGAGCCGGCAGCGGGGCTCGACGGTGTCCGCCGGCGGGCGGCATCGGGCCGCACCGACGGCGTCCGCCGACGGCCGGCGGGGACACCGGTGCCCTCCGGCCGGCCGTTCGCGGCCAGTGACCGCAGGACGCGGTCCGCGCTGGCCGGGTTCAGCGCCATCGGGACGTCCTGAAGGACCGCCAGCCGCATGAGTGCCTGCACGTCGGGGCTGTGCGGGTGCACCCCCATCGGGTCCCAGAAGAAGATCATCAGATCCACCCGCTGATCGACGATCATGGCGCCGATCTGCTGGTCCCCGCCGAGTGGGCCGCTGGCCACCTGGTGGACGGCCAGCCCGAACCGCTCCGCCAGCAAGGCGCCGGTGGACTCGGTCGCCACCAGCTCGTGCCGGGCGAGTTCGCGGTACTGACGGCCGACCCAGTCGACCATCACCGCCTTCATGCCGTCATGGGCGATGAGCGCGATGCGCATGTCACTTACCCCCGTAGTGTTCATCAGTCCTGCGTCTGCTCCGGCGCCCGGCGCCTATACCGCGTAGCCGTACTGGTCGGGCCAGTTCGACTCGCCGCCGAGCTTCGCCGCGGCGTACTGCGGCCAGTACGGATTGCGCAGCAGTTCGCGGCCGAGCAGTACGACATCGGCCCTGCCCTGCTCCAGGATCTCCTCGGCCTGCCACGGCTCGGTGATCTTGCCGACCGCGCCGACCGGCATCGAGGTCTCGCTGCGCACCTGCTCCGCCAGCGGAACCTGGTAGCCGGGGCCGACCGGGATCCGGGCGTCCGGGGCGATGCCGCCGCTGGACACGTCGAGCAGGTCGATGCCGTGCTCCATCAGCTCCCTCGCCAGCCGCACGGTGTCCTCGCCGGTCCAGCCCTCACGGTCGTCCCGGGTGTCCTCGCTCAGCCAGTCGGTGGCCGACGTGCGGAAGAACATCGGGAGGTCGTCCGGCCAGACCTCGCCCACCGCGTCCACGATCTCCAGGGCGAGCCGGATGCGGTTCTCGAAGGAGCCGCCGTAGGCGTCCGTCCGCTTGTTGCTGTACGGCGAGAGGAACGAGTTGATCAGGAAGCCGTGCGCCCCGTGCACCTCGACGGCCTGGAAACCGGCACGCAGCGCCCGCCTGGCGCTCTCCGCGAAGTCCTTGACGATCCCGGTTATCTCACGGGTCGTCAGCTCGGTCGGGGCCGGGTAGTCGCCGAACGGCACCGTGCTCGGTCCCACCGTCTGCCAGCCGCCGTCGGCCGGGGCGACCGGCTTCCCGCCGCGGAAGGGCGCCGCCGTCGAGGCCTTGCGTCCGGCATGGGCCAGCTGGATCGCCGGAACGGTGCCGTGCTCCAGCAGGGCGTCGTTGATCTTCCGGAACGCCTCCTGCTGGCGGTCGTTCCACAGCCCGAGGCAGCCCGGGGTGATCCGGCCCTCCGGGTTGACCGCGGTGGCCTCGACCATGATCAGGCCGGCCCCGCCCACCGCGCGGGTGGTCAGGTGCGTGGCGTGCCAGTCGTGGGGTACGCCGAGCTCAGGGCCGCTGGAGGCCGCGGAGTACTGACACATGGGGGCCATCCACACACGGTTGGGGATGGTGAGATTGCGAAGTCTGATGGGCTCGAAGAGTCTGCTCATGTCTGGCTTCCTTGGAGTGGCGCTGAACGCGATCTGGCTGAACGGGATCTGAAAGTGATCCGGGCCGGGTGATCCGGGCCGGGGCTCAGTGCCCCATGCCGAGGCCGCCGTCGACGGGAATGACCGCGCCGGTGATGTAGGCGGCTTCCGGTGCGGCGACGAACCGTACGACCGGGGCGATCTCACCCGGCTCCGCCATCCGCCGCAGCGGGACCTGTGCGCAGATCTCGTCCCTGCGCTCCGGCGGGAGCACGGCTGTCATGTCTGTCGCCACGATGCCCGGTGCCACGATGTTCACGGTGATCCCGCGACTGCCCAACTCCCGGGCCAGCGAACGGCCGAAGCCGATCAGGCCCGCCTTGGCCGCGGCGTAGTTGCACTGGCCCGCCTCACCCGACAGGCCGACCACCGACGAGATCAGCACGATCCGTCCCGACCTGGCCCTCAGCATCCCCCGGGCGGCGCGCTTGACGACCCTGAAGACCCCGCCGAGGTTGGTGTCCAGTACGGCACCGAAGTCGTCCTCGTCCATCCTGAGCAGCAGCCTGTCCCGGGTGATACCGGCATTGGCCACCACCACCTCGACCGGCCCGTGCTCCGCCTCCACCTCGGTGAAGGCACGTTCCACGTCCGCCGCCGACGTCACATCGCAGCGGACGCCGAAGAGCCCCTCAGGCGGTTCGCCCGAGCGGTACGTGACGGCGACCCGGTCGCCGGCCGCGGCGAACTCCCGGGCGATCGACAGCCCTATTCCCCGATTCCCGCCGGTGATGAGAACTGAGCGTCCCACAGCTTTCTCCTTGCCTGTCGTGCGCGGCCGCCATCCATTCGGATGGCTCCCCCGCCGGCGCCGACAAGTCAGAGAGTAGAGACAGGTATCAGCAACTCGCACTTTCGGAAGTAGGAGTTCATCCGACGGGACAAGAAGCCGAGTTGACAATCCGCTCGCGGGTCTTTTTCACTGGCCGACTACTGCACGCACCACCAAAGGAACAGCGCATATGAAGTTCTGGCTCGTCGCGGGCGGCGCCGGCTACATCGGCGGACACGTCGTGAAGGCAATGCACGACGCCGGAGAGCACGTGCTCGTCGTGGACGACCTCTCCACCGGAGCGAAGTCCAACGTGCCCGGGGGAGTTCCCCTTGTCGTCGCCGACGTCCGCGATGAACGAGCCCTGGACCGAGTTTTTCAGGAATATCAGGTGGAAGGCGTCGTCAACCTGGTCGCCCGGACCCAGGTCGGTGAATCCGTCGAACTCCCCCTGGCGCACTACCACCAGAACGTCGAGGGGTTCCGCGTTCTGCTGTCCGCGATGAACACCGCCGGGGTGCGGAAGCTGGTGTACTCCTCCAGCGCCTCCGTCTACGGGATGCCGGATGTGGACCTGGTCACCGAGGAAACCCCGTGCGGTCCGATGAGCCCGTACGGCCAGACCAAGCTCATCGGTGAATGGCTCGGCATGGCGGCCCACCGGGCGTACGGCGTGGACGTGATCAACCTGCGCTACTTCAACGTCGCCGGGGCGGCCGCCCCGGCCATGGCCGACAAGCGCGTGCTGAACCTCGTCCCGATGGTCTTCGAGAAGCTCACCGCCGGTGAGGCGCCCCAGATCTTCGGCGACGACTACGCCACGCCGGACGGCACCTGCGTGCGCGACTACATCCATGTGGCCGACATCGCCTCCGCGCACCTGGCCGCCACCCGCCACCTGCGCGAGCACGACGGCGTCGCCCGGACCTTCAACGTCGGCCGGGGCGAGGGCCTTTCGGTGCGTGAGCTGATCGACGTCATCACCACGGTGACCGGCTACGACACCGAACCCGTGGTGGTCGGCCGGCGCCCGGGAGACCCCGCGAAGGTCGTCGCGGACGCCACTCCGATCAGGCAGCACCTGGGCTGGTCCGCCCGGTACGGCGTGACCGACATGGTCTCCTCGGCCTGGGAGGGCTGGTGCCTGCGCCACCCCGAGGCGCGCAGGACCGCGCGGGCGCACAAGTAGACAGCTGCTGGTTTCCCGGCGAGGGGACGCCCGGCCCTCCGCGGAGTGGATCAACGGCTCCCGGCGGCGACCGCGCGGTGCCACCCGCTCGGCACCTCACTCACGCAGGCACCACTCCACGAAGACCCCGATGCTGGGATCCACCCGGCCCTCCTCGTCCGCGACCGCCGCCGTGCAGAAGAAGCGGACCTCGGCGAACTCCAGCTCCATCGTCTTCACCAGGTTCCGCAGGCCCAGCCGCTCGCACAGCCACTCCCGGACCGGGTCGCTCTCGTCCGGGCGGTCGGGCAGCAGGGCGGGCCGGCCGGACAGCAGGTCCCGCTTGCTGACGGCGACGGCGAGGCGGGCCTTGTCGAGGCGGGTGCCCATGGTGCGTACGGTCTGGATCGAGCGCGCGAACACGTCCTCCGGGTCGACCGTCGAGGCCAGGGTGCGGTCCACCTCGGGGCCCGCCGCGTCGAGGCGGGTCCAGAACGCGTCGACGGCCATCGGGTCGAGGACGAAGAGGAAGGTGCGGGCCTCGCGGACATAGCGCAGCGCGTCGGTCTCCTCGCGGTTGACGAACCGCTCGCCGGCCGTGTCGAAGATGTGCACCAGCCGCTCGGCGCGGCCGGTGCCGAGCACGAACGAATGGGCTCGGGGCAGCGTCTTCTGGGTGGGGCGGGTGTGGCCCTGGATCTCCAGGACCTCGTTCAGCACCCGCTGGTTGGCACTCGACTCGGCGTCCGCGAGCCGGACCGCCGGCCCGCCGTCCTCCGCCGCCTTCTCCAGTGACCTCACCATCGCCGCCATCAGCTGTGTCTTGCCCGCGGCCCGGCCGCCGACCAGCGGCAGGATCAGCTCGGGCATGTGCCCGGCGTCCGGGTTCATCGGCTTGCCGCAGTGTTCGTGCACGCAGTGGCCGCTCAGCCGGGCGTCCCTGCCCATCAGCATCAGCAGGGTCGGAATCCGCTCGCCGCAGGCGCACCGGCGCCGGAAGAGACCGAAGGTACCCGGCCGGATGTCGGCGTGCCGGCGCCGGCAGGTCGCGCGGGGGCAGTCGTACGCCGGATAGGGGACGCGTTCGAAGCAGCTCGGGCACAGCATGCCCCGGGGCAGCCCGCGCAGGACCATCACCGCCCGGTCGGCGGCCCGCAGGGTGAGCGCGGTCAGCCGGGCACCGCCCATCAGCAGGGCCACGCCGAGCGCCTGCACGCCGAGGAGCACCCCCAGCACCGGTACCGCGACGCCGGCGCCGATGCCGAGGCCCACATAGAGGGTCAGGCCGTACGGGACCGAGGCGGACCGGTGCACGGAGGGGGCGGTGAACTGGCGGGCGGTCACCCGGCGGTAGGCGTCGGTGACCGTGCGGACGTACAACCTGCGCCCCTGGGTGAGGAGTTGGCGCAGGTCACGGGTGGCGGGGCCGAAGAAGTAGTTGCGGTGGGCCAGTTCGTCGGCGGGCCGGTACGGCGGGAGGGACACGAACTCGGGGGTGCGCAGGCGCAGCACGCCGTCGAGCAACCGGCAGTAGCGCCAGAGCAGTTCGCTGACCAGGGCGGCCCCGCGCAGCGCCGCGATCGCCGGGGCGACGAACAGGTAGAGCAGGAGCAGGACCAGGAAGGCCGCGGGGATGAGGATGAAGAGCAGGATGTCGTCCATCGCCGGCTCACCCCTCGTCTGGTCGGGGGCCGTCCGGAGACCGCCGCTGGGTGAGCCTGCGGCTCCACTTCCTCATGCGTCCCACCCGGTTCTCGGCGTACTCCTGATAGGCGTCGGCGAGGCGCGTGTCGTAGGGGCGGAGCGCGCGGGCCAGGCGGTCCAGGTCCTCCGCCCGCCAGTGCTGGGCGGTGTGCAGGCGCAGCGTCTCGATGATCTCCAGGTGTGCCTGCGGCAGGGCGACGCGTTCGTCGTTGACCGCGATCACCCCGGTGACATGGCTGAACAGCACCTCGTCGACACGGCCCGAGGTCAGCACGGCCCGCTGCACGGCGCGCAGATAGCCGTCGGTGAGGGAGAAGCCGAACGCGTCGATCTCCGTGCGCAGCCGGCCCGGGTCGGCGGGCAGCCGGAGCAGGGCGGGCAGCAGCCGGTGGTGCTTCAGGGCGCGGGGCGCCGCCCAGGCGTCGATCTGCGGGATCCTGAACGCGCGGGCGAGCGCGGTGGCCTCGGTGGCCTCGCGCAGGGCCGCGTCCAGCCCGAGGACGGTCCGCACGCACTCCTGGGTGACCGCCCGCAGCCGGGCGAAGCAGCCGGGCGCGGTGAGGGTGTCGCACAGCACCAGGCAGGCCCGCAGGCCCTGCTCGTCGCGGACCTCCTGTTTCACCGCGCGGTCGAACCACTCGCCGACCGCCTCGTCCACCGGCTGGTCCCACGGCAGCCGGTGGGCGATCTCGGTCGCCTCCTCGTACGTCCAGGTCAGCGACGACTGCCGCCACAGCCCCCGCAGCAGCTCCGCGTCCGGCGAGGCCTGGCCGCGCACCTGGAGGATCCGGAAGAGCAGGTCGACCGTGCGGGCGGGTTCCCGCTCGGCCTGTGCCCGCCAGTAGTGCTCAAGGAGCCGGGGCCGCCCGTCGAGGTCCCGCTCGTCCAGCAACCGGGCCGGGAACTGGGCGAACAGCTGCTCCTGGCCGCCGCCCCGCTCGTCCAGCACCTCCTGCACCGCGGTCGTCAGGGCGGTCCTGAACTCCGGAAGGGCGCCCAGCAGCCGGGCGGCCTCCTCGCGCAGGCCGGGGCCCGCGCCCGGGGAGC
The DNA here is from genome assembly GCF_040297165.1 of Streptomyces sp. NPDC001851. Lineage (NCBI taxonomy): Bacteria > Bacillati > Actinomycetota > Actinomycetes > Kitasatosporales > Streptomycetaceae > Streptomyces > Streptomyces sp. NPDC001851. The sequence goes on from NZ_JBEOYR010000006.1 coordinate 176,200, forward strand.
CGAGCAGGGCGCGGGCCAGCTCCAGGCTCTGGGCCGCGAGCAGCCGGGGCGGCGGGGCGAGCCGCGCGCCCACCGCCCACAGCAGCAGCCGCACCCGCTGACGGGTGGTGGCGGTCTCGCCGACCAGCCGCTGCCACAGGGCGGTGGCCCGCTCCCGTTCGGCGGGGTGGGTGATCGGCACCGGGCCGGGCGCGTTCTCCACGCAGGTCACATAGGCGCGGATGCGGGACTGGTGGAGCTTGCCCTCCAGCTCCTGGTGCAGCGCCGTGTCGCCGCCCGCCTCGGCGGCCGCGCTCAGCGCCGCGATCTGGTCGTCGTCCAGGTCCCGGTGCTTGTGGTGGAGGTCCGCCGCCACCGCCGCCCGGCGCGGTCCGAGATGACCGGCGCCGGGCAGCCAGTCGATCACCGCGCGGACGTCGGCGTCGGTCAGGTCGATGCCGCCCGCCGCCGCGGCCGCCGCCACCGGGGCGTGCCAGTCGCCCAGGGCCCGCTCCTGGCCGTGCGTGTACTCGGCCGTCCAGGACCACACCGAGCGGATGGAGCCGACCCCGATCCGGGTCAGCAGCCGTACCAGATGGTGGATGGGCACCACCTCGGGGAAGCGGCCGGCGGAGAAGTCGAAGACGGTGTACGACTCCTCGTCGTCGGGGCCGAAGGCCGGGTGCGCCCCGGGCACCGTGCCGATCAGGTGCAGCCGGCTGCGGGTGGGACGGAAGAGGTAGGTGGCGAAGGACAGGGTGCGGGCCAGCGCGGGGGGCAGCAGGTAGGAGACGGTCGCGAACCAGTGGGCGATCCGGTCGGTGGTCTCGTCGATCACCACCACCGAGCCGTCCTCCGCGAGCGCCGCGAACACCGCCGCCAGCAGGGCCGGCAGCTGCTCGGCGTGCGGGTGCGCACGCAGGAAGGCGCGCGCCGAGCGGGGGGACAGCGGGCCGCGCGGCAGGGGCGCGGGCAGCTCAGGAAGCTCGGTCGTGTCGGCGACCCGTGCGCTCCACAGCGGGGAGTCCCACAGCTCGATCGCGAGCAGCCCGCCGCTGTCCGGCGTGAACTCGCCCTCGGTGTGCAGGGCGTGGGCGAAGTAGTTACCGAAGCGGCGCGCCGAGTCCCGGCCGACGTAGCGCACGCACAGCGTGGTGGCGCCGCCCTGCCGGCCCGGGGTGTGGCAGAGGTTCACCGGGCAGCGGGCCAGCTGCTCGGGGGTGTCCGACTCGGCCAGGGCGCGCGGTGGTTCGTACCCGGCCAGGCCCTCCACCCGGTGCCGGGTCTCGGCCGAGACCTGCTCGCTCACCGCGTTGAACTGGAAGCCGGAGGAACCGCTGAGCCCGTGCTCGCAGGAGGTGTAGTAGAGCTGCTGGAAACCCTTCATCCGCGGCCCGCCCTCGGCACCGAACCGAACTCGCTCAGCAGCCACAGCAGCGGGTCGGCGACCCGGTAGGGCTGGATGCCGGTGTCCGCGACCCGGGACTCGGGGGTGGCGCTGCGGCCCAGCGCGGAGACACCGAAGTAGCGGTAGCGGGCGAAGGTGTTCTCCAGGGACTGGTCGATGGGCACGCCGTCCCACTCCTTGAGCAGCTGGCGCACCTCCTCGTGGACGCTGAGGCTGTCGCCGACGTCGAAACGGCCCCGCGCGGGTGCGTGCGAGCGCAGCGGGCTGCCGTTCTCCATCAGATGCCAGAAGGCGTCCATCTTGGAGAAGACCACCGCGATCGGGGTGTGGACCTTCGCCGCCTTGCCGCCCTGCGCGGCCAGCAGCATGCTGCTCACCCGGCTCAGCACGTTGATCGGCGGATCGATGCCGTCCGCGCTGGGCAGTTGTGTGCCGGGCGCCGCGTTGTCCCGGGCGCCCGGCATCTGCAGCGGGTCGAGCAGCAGGATGATGCCGTCCGCGTTGGTCAGGTAACGGGTGTTGAGCTCCACGCTCTCCCGGCTGTTGAAGTCCTCGCCCGCCGTGTCGAAGAACGACAGCACGGTGTGCTGCGGCCGCTCCCCGAACAGTCCCCTGCGGCGCAGCCCGAACCGGAACACCAGCGGTTCCACCCGGTTGGCGTTGGTCGTCGCGGTCTGCGTGGGCGGGAACATCTGCCGGTCCCGGTAGAGCCGGTCCTCGTACTCGGAGCTGTAGCGGCGCATGGTGGTGTCGTCCAGGCCCATCAGCGAGGCGCCGTAGGCCTCGCCGACCTGGTTGCGCATCTCGTGCAGCAGCACGGTCATGTAGATCGTCTTGCCGGAGGACCGCGCGCCCACCATCGCGATCAGCCGGTTCTCGACCATCCCGAACTGCACCGGCAGCTCGACGTGGCAGACCGGGCAGATGCGGTACGTCGTCTCGCCGTCGCAGTCCGGGCACACCGCCGTCGACCTGCGGCCGTCGGCGGTGAAGTCCGGGCCCACGTCGTGGCTGGGGCGCTTGCCGAAGCGCTCGTCGAGGACCGGGTCGCGGCGGCGCTGGCACTGCTTGCGGGTGCGGCTGAGCCGGCTGTTGCAGCGGAACCGGATCTCCCGCGGGGCGAAGGTCTCGTAGCAGTAGGGGCAGGTGAGTCGTCTGGCCATGTCAGGTCACTCGCAGCCGGTGCAGCGCCGTGGGGCGGATGTCGATGTCGCGTTCTCGGTCGGGGTCGGGGCCGTCCGCCGGGAAGCAGACGAGCCAGGAGGGGCCTTTGCCGCCGGGGAGCGGGAACTCCACGGTGAGGGGGGTGCCGGCGGGCAGGCGCTGGGCGGGGACCTCGTGCAGGACGGTGCCCTCGGCCGTGCTGGTGGGGCGGTAGCGGCCGATGCCGTGGACGATCCGCAGGGCGGGCAGGTCACAGCCGGTGCGGGCGGTGAAGGTGACGGTCGCGACGCGGGCACCGGTGAGGCGGCGGCGTACGGAGGGCTCGTACTCGACGATGGGGGGTTCGGCCGGGACACGGAGGGACGCCGCCCCCTCGGTGTCGACGGCGGGGCCGGGGACCAGGGCCTCGACGGTGAGCGTGATCGCGCCCCGGCCGACGGGCAGGTCCAGGCCGCCGTCGTGTTCGTAGACCCGGCGCTGACAGCGGAGGTCGCCTTCACGGGGGCCGTCGCCGGTCGCGGTCGCGTCCTCACGGCGCCAGCGGACGCGAGCGGTGAGGGCGGAGTCGGGCCAGGCCCACAGGACGAGGAGGTGGTCGTCCCGGCGGATGTACTGGAGTTGGGTCACGGGGACGGAGTGAAGGGCGGCGGTGGTGGTGGCCGGTTCCGGCTGCGTTTCGGGTGCCGGGTCGGGTTCCGGGGCGGGTGGGGGGAGGGGCGGGGTGGTCGCGGTGGGGGGTTCACGGCGGGGCGGTGGGGGTTGCTCGCGCCCACGCGGCGGAGCCGCGTATGTCTCGGCCTCGCGCGCCCTCAGGGCGCTTGCGGGCTCGGGATCCTCCACGGGAGGGGGCCACGACTGCGGTTCCGGGTCCTCCAGGGCAGGGGGGAAGTGGGTGCCCGACGGCGCCGGGCCCGTGGCTATGCGGAGCAGGCCGAAGTCTTCGAGGAGCAGCAGGCCGTGCACGACGGCCAGTTCGGGGTCGGTGCAGCGGACCGTCACGCCCTGGGCCTCGGGGAGGTCCTCGATGTCCTCGCGGCGGGCGGGCGTGGTGTACAGGTCGCCGGAGAGGAGTACGGCGTCGGGGGCCGCCTCGGACAGCTCCCGGGCCGTCGCCGTACGGGCGTGGTCGCCGGCCAGCTCCTCGGTGCGCGTGGTGACGACGCGTACCGTCAGGTCCGGGGTGATGGCCAGGACCGTCAGGTCCACCGTTGCCCCGGCCTGGTCCACCACCAGGACCGTGCGGTGCACGCCCTCGTCGATGGCGCCGTAGTGCAGGGCCACCGCGACCGGTTCCGGGACGACTCTGTGGACGCGGAGGCCGGCGTCCTCGGCGGCGCGGCGGAGCCGGGCCTCGGCCTCGCGACCGGCGGATGCGGGCAGGGCGAGGACCGCCTCCTCACCGGTGGCCCCGTCGAGGAGCGCGGTCAGGGCGGCGGCGGGGTCGGCCACCGGGTCCGTTCCGGCCAGGTCCGTCACCGTCACGGTGGGCCGGCCCTGCGGGCCGACGCGGCCGACGCGGGCGACGCGGTGGCCGATGTCGATGCCGAGCATGAGTTCAGCCGTTCCCTTCCTCGGTCCTGACCCACGGGGTGCCGTCGGCGGCGGTGCCCAGCCGGATCCGGCTGCCCGGCGTGGGGCGGTGGGCCAGGAAGTGCGCGACCACGGCCGCCCGCAGCCGCTCCAGCTCGTTGCGGATCTGCCGGCCGCCGTAGGCCTGGTGCTCCGGGTCGCTCATCCGCCCGGTGATCCAGGGGTGCAGGCTGTCCGTGTCGGGGACCAGCTCGACCTGGTGGCGTTCGCGGACGGACTCGGTGAGCTGGCCCAGCAGCCGGTCGGCGATCTTCACGATGTGCTCGCGGCGCAGCATGTCGAAGACGACCACGCCCGGCTTGAGGCGGCCGTAGATCTCCGGGCGGCCGATCGCCCGGAACTTCTCCTCCACGGCCCGGGTGAAGTGCGCCTCCAGCGCGGAGTACGGCACCTCGTCGCCGCCTTCGGACAGCAGCCCCTGGACCGCCTCCGCGCCCGTGTTGGAGGTGAAGATGATCAGGCACTGGGAGAAGTACGCGGTCTGGCCGCGGCCGTCGGTGAGCCGGCCGTCCTCCAGGATCTGGAGGAACTTGTCCAGCACCCGCGGGTGCGCCTTCTCGATCTCGTCGAAGAGGAGGACGCTGAACGGCCGCTCCTGGACCCGGCGGGTCAGTTCGCCGCCCTGTTCGTGGCCGATGTAGCCGGGCGGCGCGCCCGCGAGCCGTTCGGCGGCGTGTTCCTGCTGGTACTCGCTCATGTCGAAACGGGCGTACGCGCTCTGGTCGCCGAACATCAACTCGGCGACCGCCTTGGCGAGTTCGGTCTTGCCGACACCCGTCGGGCCGACGAAGAAGAACGCGCCCCGGGGGCGTGCGGTGCCGGAGCCGCCGAAGTCGACGCCGACGAAGGCGGCCTGCAGCGCGGCGGCCACCGCGTCGACGGCCTTGGACTGGCCGACGACCCGGGCGCCCAGGACGCCGGCGGCGCGGGCCACGGTCTCCCGGTCCAGCTGGGTCCACGGGTCGACGCTCACGTTGAGCCGGTGCAGTTCCAGGAGCTTGTCCGGCTTCTGCAGGGGCGCGTCGCGCAGCCAGGAGGTCCGGGCGAGCGCGTCGATGTCCCAGCCGGACATGCCGTCGGTCGCACCGACCAGGGCCTCGATGTCGTGCCGTGCGGCGTCCGGGGCGCCGTTGAAGTCGCCGCGCAGCCAGGTCAGCCACAGGCGGCGCTCGCTCGGGTCCGGCGGGCCGATGTGCAGGGTGGCGATCCGGGGGTCCTCCAGGTGGAACCAGCCGGGCAGCCGGCCGACGTCGCCCACCGCGCACAGGACGGCGTTGCGGGCGTGCGGCGGCCTGCCCGACAGGGCCGAGCGGGGGGTCACGGCGTCCGTCATCGCCGCGCGGAGCCGCAGGTAGCCGGCGTTCGACTCGGGCTGGCCGGGCGGGAGGTGGTGGTCGACGTCCTGGAAGACGAAGGCCGTGGCCGCGTCGCGGGAGGCGGCGAGCCGGTGCACGGTGGCGACCACGTCGTCGAAGGAGCGCGGGGGGCCGGCCGCACGGGGGGCGAGCAGGCTCGACCGGTCGCGGTCGCGTTCGGCGGCACGCCGGGTGCGCGGGTCCGCCTGTTGCCGGTCGTCCACGGGTGTGCCCCGGCCGGCCGGTCGCCGGTCGTCCGCGGGTGTCTCCCGGCCGGCCTGTCGCCGGTCGTCCGCCGGTGCGTCCCGGCTCTCGTTCCCGGTGGCCGCGCGCGGCCGGTTCGCCTCCAGCCGGGCGAAGCGCTCCGCGTGGCCCGGCAGCGGGAAGGTGAGTCCGGCCACCGGGTCCCACCAGCCCACCACATCGGCGCCGCGCGCCTCCAGCACCCCGGCGAGCAGCTCGGGGAAGGAGGCGGGCCGGTCCTCGAACCACCAGCGGTCCCGGATCTGCCCGTTGAGGATCACCTGCCGGCCGCGCCGCAGCTCCCACCCCAGGGACACCGCCCACAGCGGCATCATGCCGTCGGCGGTGACCGGGCCCGTACCGTCCTCCCCCTTGGTGAAGTCGGCCGCGCTCACGGGGTCGTCCACCTCCAGGAGGCCTCGCGGGGCAGCGGCTTGGCGCGCCGGCCCGGCGGTTTGCCCTCCCAGGTGAGCTCGCCCGCCACGAAGCCGTCGTCGCCGCCCAGCGCCTCGTGCACCCGCTCCAGCAGTGCCTCGGTGGTGTCGCACACCGCCTCGTCCTGCGGGGCGTGCAGCGTCACGTCCGGCTCGCCCTCCACGTGGTAGACGAGGACCGGCGTGCCGTCGTCCTCGGTGGCGACCGTGGTCTCGTACGCCGCCCCGGTCGTCCGCGTGAAGCGCAGCCGGAAGCTGCCGCCCTCGTCCTCACCGCCCTCGAAGGCGAACCCCTCGCCGGTCATGGCGTCCCGGAGGGCTTCCACCAGGTCCCGGCGCCGCCGGTAGGCCAGCTCCAGTTCGTCCAGCCGGCGCTCGGCGTCGGGGAGCCGGCCCTCCAGGCCGGCGACCGCCTCCAGGGCCTCGGTCGCCGAACGGGCGGTCAGCGCGTCGGTGACGGCGCGCAGGGCGTCCCCGATCTCGTCGGCGAGGTCCGGGTCGCCGAGATCGGCGGCGCTGTCCAGCACGCCCTCGGCCGCCGGGCGTACGACGCCGAGCCGCTCGGCGGCCTCCGCGAGGGCCAGTTCCCGGGCCGCCCGCGCCTCCTCGGCACGCTCGCGCTCGGCCGCCTCCGCCGCCTCGCGCTCCTGCTCCGCGAGGGCCTGCCGCCGGGCCGCCTCCCGCGCGTCCGCGACCGTGGCCGCATGCCGGGCGAGGGCGTGTTCGACCGTGCCGAGCAGGGCCTCGAAACGGACCTCCTGGCCCGGTCCGGCGGCCGTGCGCAGCCGGCCGAGCAGGTCGGCGCAGCGCCGGTGGCCGTCCGCGTCGAGGGTGGCGGCGTCCGGCCCGGCGGCGGTGAGCCGGTGCTCAAGGCCGGCCAGGACGGCGGCGCGGTCATCCGTACGGTCGCCGGACGCCGCCGGGCCAAGGCTCACGACCCGGCCGCGCAGTTCCTCCACCGCGTCCCCGAGCCGCTCCCCGCGGGCGGCCCGCTCCCGTAGTCCGGCCAGCTGCCGCTCCAGGGCCCCGGTGCCGGACCGGGCCCCGGACCGCCGGGCCTCGGCGATCAGCTCCCGTACCTCCTCCAGAGCGCGCTCGTCGGCCCGGGTCTGCTCCGCCTGCGCACGGGCCAGCCGGGCGCTGCGCTCGGCCGTCCGCCGGGCCGCCGCCTCGGCTTCCCTCCGGGCGATCTCGGCGCGGGCGCGCTCCCGTCGGGCGGCCGCCTCCTGGGCCAGCCGGGCCCGTTCGGCGGCCCGCCGGCGCTCCCGGGCCCGGCGCTCCTCGGCCCGGCGCCGGCGCTCCGCCGCCTCCCGCTGGGCGTACTGCGCGCCGACGCGGACGCTGCTGTACTTCGGTGATCCGCTCATCGTTCCCTCCGTGCCTCGGTGTGCAGCACGAACCCCCGCGCCGCGAGCTGCTCCTCAAGTCCCTCCCGGAATCCGGGGGCGGGCGGCACCCCGGCCCAGGAGAGGGATCCGTCGGCGTCCACCGACAGTTCGATCCCGGCGGTCGTGTCCGGCTCGGCCAGGGCCCGCAGATAGCGGTCGGTGAGCGGGATCAGCCGCTGGTTGTCCGAGCCGCGCCAGCGCAGGCTGCCGTGCCGCGCCGCCCGGTACGGCCCGTCGACCAGCAGGTCAAGACGCTGCAGCAGGGCGAGCCGGTCCGGGCCGCCGCGCCGCAGCGCCTCGTGCCGGAAGCCGGAGTAGGCCATCGCGCCGAAGTCCGGACGCCGCTCCCGCACCGCGTCGAGCAGCTCCGCCAGCGCCCCGGCCTGGCTGAACGGCTCACCGCCGGAGAAGGTGACGCCCTCGATGCCGTCCAGCCCGCACAGCCAGTCGGCGAGTTCGGCGACCGTCCGGCTGGTGCCGCCCTCGAAGGGCAGGGTCTCGGCGGCCACGCAGCCCCGGCAGCGCAGCGGGCAGCCCTGGACCCAGAGGACCGCGCGGGTGCCGGGGCCGAGGACCGTGCAGTGGTCCAGTGTCCGGGCGACGGACAGGTGGGTGGTCATGTGCCCTCCCCGGTCATGTGCCCTCCCCGGTCATATGTCCTCCCGCGGCGGGCCGGGGTAGCTGTCGGCGTCCCGTTCGGCCTGGTCGCACCAGGGGCACCACGGCCGTTCCACGGTGTGGAGGTGGTGGGCGTTCACCGCGCACACCTTCAGCCGGCCCGGTGCCAGCTCGGCCGCGAGCGCCCGGGCCCACTCGGCCGCCGTCGGCCGGCGGCGCGCGTTCCGGAACGCCGTCCGGAACAGCTCCGCGAGCCGCCTCGGCAGCAGGTCGGCGGGCGGCGCGGTGCGGGGCAGCAGCACGGACGTGCGGTCGACGAGCCGGCAGCGGCCGTGCAGCACGTTGTCGTCGTACGACAGGTAGTCGCCGCCGTCCGCCGGGTGGCCGGCGAAGGGGTGCAGGCCCGCCATGAGGAGCTGGTGGGCCAGGACGGCCAGGGCGAAGTCGTCGGACGCGGTGTCCGGGAGCGTGCCGGCGGGGGCGCCGATCCGCTCGGGGGCCGTGTAGCCGGGGGTGCGCATCCGGCCCTGGAACACCTCGCGGCCGTCCGTGAACTGCCAGGAGTCGACGTCCGCCATGCCGACCCGGCCGGTGTCGTCGACCCAGAGGTTGTCGGGTTTGAGGTCGCCCACCACATAGCCCTCGGCGTGCAGGTCGGCCAGCAGCCGGGCCAGCGCGAGGGCGGCGCGCAGGGCGGTCGCCCAGGTCGCCCGGGGCAGGAAGGTCCGCCGGGCGGCGGGGGTGAGGAGGTGGTTGAACGGCTGGTAGGCGTGCCGCATGTCGGTCATCACGTACCCGTCGACGCGGTCCGCCCCGGTGGCATCCGCCGCGTGGACCGCGGCCAGCGGCCAGGCCAGCCGGACGGGTGTGCCGGAGAGCAGGCCGACGGTGCGGGGTTCACGGCGCTGGCGCACCAGGCGGGCCACGCGGCGCCGGTAGGCCTCGGGGTCGGGCGGGTCCGGGACGAGCTTCGCGACGAGGGGGCGGGCGTCGTCGACGCCGTACACGAATCCCTCCGAGCCGCTGCCGATCTGCTCGGTGAGCCGCCAGGTGTGTCCGGTGCCGGACACCACGGTCAGTCCCACGGTCACCCCCCTTCGACCAGCGCGCACAGGACGGTCAGGTCGTCACCGGTCCGGCCGGCCTCCGGCCCGGCGAGCCGGCGGCGCAGGGGCTCGGCGTCGCCGTGGTTCTCGCGGAGCGTGGCGGCCAGGCCGAGGAAGAAACCCCCGGCCGGTAACGGGCCCGCCGCCGCGGGGAGGTGGTGGACGGAGGGGTGGTCGAGGGTGAGGGCGGCGCAGCCGTCGGTGGCCAGGACCACTCCGTCGAGTTCCGGTTCCCAGACGACGAAGCTGCGTAAGCGCAGCGCCGCGCCGGGGGAGGAGAGGAAGGGCGTCGGGCCGGTGGGCGGGGGAAGGACCAGGTGGCACCGGCCGTCGCGGGTGAGGAGCGTGCCGAAGCAGTCGCCCAGCGAGAGGAAGGCCGCCCACGGGGGACGTACGACCGACGCGGTGACGGTGGCGGCCAGGGCGCCGGGATCCTGCGCACCCGCCGTGCCCAGCACCCCGGTCACCGCCCTCAGGTACTCCTCGGCCACCCGCTTCCCCCGCCCGGCGATCCACGCCGTCCACGCCTGGGGCGTGTCCTCCGCGTCCGGTATGTCCTCGGCCAGCAGCCGGCAGGCCGCGTCCACCGCGATGTGGGCGCCCAGTGCGCTGCGGTCGCGGCTGCCCGCGCCGTCGGACACCGCGAGGACCGCCGTGTCGCCCAGGTCCACCGCCTTGAACGCGTCCTGGCAGCCCTGCCCGGTGGCGAGATGGGCGGTGCCCTGGACCGAGGCGCCCGCGACGATCACCGAAGGCCCCTCTCCAGCCTGTCCATGCGCGCGAGCCGGGCGGCACGGTCCTCGACCTGCTGGTGGATGAGATCCGCGTCCTGGTCCGGGCTGCTGTCGTCCGTGCTCTGGAAGAGCAGGTCGAGGATCCGGCCGAACTCCAGATTCGCCAGCGGGGAGGTGGCCTTCGGCGCCAGTACCCGCAGCATCGGCAGGTCGGCGCCGTGTACCCCGATCACCTGGAAGACCCACTCCCCCTTCTCCTCGCCCTCGCGCACCCGCCCCGCCGTAGGGGCCAGCGCCGCCGCGTCCAGGGGGCGGCCCCGGGCATCGCTCGGCGCGCCGTCCGTCAGCACCCACAGGAAGGGGCGCCGGACCGGCACCCGCTGCCGCTGCAGGCTGCGGTAGCGGCTGCGGGCCAGGTCGAGGGCCGTCTCCACGGCGTCCGTCAGCCGGGTCAGGCCCTCGGCGCGCAGCGTGGGCGGGTGCATGCCGTCCACCGGGACGAACAGCCGGTCGGCGCCGGCTTCCCCGACCGGTACCAGGCGGCCGGGGCCGGGGTCGTACACCCGTACCGCCGAGTCGAAGGTGAGGAGGCAGACCTCCACCCGGGTGCGCAGCCGTTCCTGCGTGCGGACCTCACCGAACCAGCGGGCCAGCGCGTCGTTCAGCTCGTCGATCCGCGGGTGTTCCGCGGGACGGCCCATGGACGCGGAGGTGTCGAGGAGCAGGACGACGGGCTGCCGTTCCTCGAAGCCGGTCCCGAACCCGATGCCCGTCTCGCTCATCCGGCCACCGCCCCGGTGCCGTCGGCGTGGGCCACCAGCCGCTGCCGTTCCGGATCGTGGCGCACGGTGACGGCCGTACCCGGGGGCAGTCCGGGCGGCTCGGGGACCATGCGCAGCAGGACACCGTCGACGAGTACGTACGTATCCGGGGCGGGCCAGGTCACCGTGCGACCCGCGCAGCCGTGCGCCCACTCAACCATCCCCCTGGTCATGCGGCCAAGGTATGTGACATCGGCACCAACCGGCCTTCCGTTTCGCTGAATTGACACCGCGTCGATACCGGAAGTCCCGGCGGGTGCGCGGGAGCCGCCCAGGGTGGAGGCTCCCCCACTGCACCCCGCCTGAGCGACCCGCTCCTCCAGTCAAACGGATCGGCTGGGCGCCGACCGGTCGCGCGCCGGGCGGCTCCTGGCCGGGATCCGCTCCACCGCGCGCGCCGCCTCCGCGTCCCGTACCACGAAGTGCACCTCCCAGCGCGCCCCGCGCGCCAGCTCCGCCTCGACGGCGCTCCACACCGCGGCCGCGCTCACCGGGTACGGCAGCCCGCCGCGTCCGGAGCCGAGCAGCGGGAAGCACACCGAGCGCAGCGGCGGGGTGTGCCGGTCGTGCTCCTCGGCCAGCAGCGCGAGCGCGCGCGAGGTGGCGCGGGTGATGTCGGCGGGCAGCACGTCGTAGTCGTTGGTGCCGGCCCGGGGTACGGCCACCGCCGCGTGGTAGATCCGCCGTACGCCGTACGCGGCCATGGCGCCGGAACCGGTCGCCGCCACCGTGCCCGGCACCACCGGGCGCCCCGACGTGCCGTGCCGGGCCGCCCAGGTGCGCAGCTCGTCGTGGACCGGGTCGTCCAGCAGGTCGCCGGTCACCCCGCGCACGGAGGCGGCCCGGCGCAGCGAGGCGGAGACCGAGGACTTGTACGGCTCGGGCAGCGCGAAGTAGGTGTTGGCCGGGGAGACCACCACGTCCACGTCCCGCAGCAGGTCGACGGGGTGGATGTGCAGGGTGAGGCGCACGGTCCGCTCGCCCGCCACGACGTCGACGCTCCGGTGGGTCCCGCCCGCCCAGTCGCCCTCGCCCGGCTCACCGCCGCCCGCCACCAGTTCCACGATGTGCTCGGCCACCTGCCCGAGCACCATCACCTCGTGGTGCTTGCGGAAGCGCTCCTCGCTCACCCGGTACACCTCGGCCGCGCGGGCCCGGCGGGAGGACGCCGGCCAGTCCCGGGTGCCCTGGGCCAGGCCCAGCGTGTACTCGGCCGCGGTCCGCAGCGTGCCCGCGTCGAGGCGCTCCACCGCGCGGCGGAGCAGCGCCTCCACGGCGCCCTCCCGGGTGCGCGCGGGTGCCAGCGAGGCCGCGGCCGACTCCAGGGCGGGCAGCTCGCGGCCGCGCAGCCTCAGCAGTCCCGCCCGCCGAACTGCCTGTAAGTCCACGAGAATTGACGCATGGTCAAGAGACGGTGGGGCCATGCCGTCAACGATGGCACCCCGTGTGACACGTGAACAAGCGGGCGGCGGGCGGGACCACGGGCTCAGCGGTGCAGCGGCTCCCTGATCGCCGCGCGCAGGGGTGCCAGCAGCTGGTTGGCCTCCTCGATGCCGGCCGGCGAGCCGAGGTCCGGGATGCTGCGGTACGGCAGTGCCTCCAGCGGCCGGTCCGCGTGGTCCGTGAGGCGGTCCCCGAAGAGCACCAGGGCCCGCCGTGACGGGTTGCGTTTCGAACCCCAGATCATCCCCATGGCTTCGGGCACCTGGGCCCGGAGCTCCCGCGCCCAGTCCCGGGTGCTGTCGTAGTGCTTCGCCCCCTCGTTCTCCAGCAGGCGGCTGTCCTGGCAGACGGCGGCCAGGGCCGCTCCGGAGCACAGCGAGACCAGCTTCAGCTCGCACCGGGTCCGCACCACGTTCAGCGACTTGTCCCGCACCGACGCCCAGGGGACCAGTCGCATGCCGGTCTCCCGGTTGAAGGGGACCGAGCGCAGCAGGGTCTCGGCGAGCGCGGTCTCCGGGTCCGTCGCCGCGTACAGACAGGGATACGGATCCCGCGGCGTGGCGTGGAAACGGCCGGGCCTGCGGTCGTCGGGGCTGAACGGCTTGAACTCCTCGGCCGCGAACCGGGACGCGTGCATCCGCCACAGCTGCGTACCGGCGGGCAGCACCTCCCAGTGCGGCCGGAAGCGGTACACGGAGGGCGACACGGTTTCCTCGTGCATCAGTCCCCCTCCACCAACGCCGCGGCCGCGTCGACCAGTTCACGGTCGGGCAGCACACCGAGCAGGGAGGCGGGCGGTCCGCCCAGCCAGGCGTTGTCGCTCAGCCACCAGTCCGCGGCGCCCCACGGGTCGGCGTCGGCGAGCAGGACCCGGTTGACCTCCAGCACGACCTCGTACGGCGTTCCGCCGCCGGGCGGGAACTGGAACTCGGGGTAGCGGTCGCCGAACCGGGGGTCCGCCAGCCGGATCAGTTCGGGTGGCGGTGGCGAGGCGCCGTACCGGGCGCGGAGCTCGGCGGCCGAGAAGGCGGGGGCCTTCAGCAGCCTGCGCTCGGCGGCGGCGATGATGGCCGCGGTGTCCGGGGGCGGGGCCGGCACGGCCGTGAGCCGGGCCAGCAGATCGCGCGTCCGCAGGACGACCGGGGGGCCCGCGGCCGCCGTGGCGACGAGCCGGACGGAGTCCATCGCCTGCCGGACCGGATGGTCGAACGGCAGCGGCAGCAGACTCAGGCGTACCGCCTGGAAGGCCCGGCGTACGGCCCTGGAGTCCTCCGGCGGGGTGTCGGCGAGCGCGCGCAGACGGGTGAGCAGGAGCTGGTACTGCTCGTCGGTCAGCTGGGCGCGGATGCTGTCGAGGTGCTCGTCGATGAGGCCGAGCACCCCCGGCCCGCTGTCCTCACCCGGGTTCATACGGTCTCCTCTCCCCGGCCGGGGTGGCCCTGGTGGATGAACGCGGCCCAGAACGCGGGCCGCCCGAGGTCGGGGCGGCCGATGTCCGGCCGCAGGTCGTCGCTCAGCCCGCCCGGATCCTTCCGGTCCGGGTCGAGCATCCACAGCTGTGCGGCCCGCAGCGCGTCGACGGGACTGAGCCGGGCCCGCAGATGGTGGTGGAAGACCGCCATCAGCAGCGCCGACGGGCCGTCCCCGGCCAGCCACCGCGACCCCACGACATCGCGTGCGCCGCCCGTGACGAACGCCGTCGTGAGGGTCAGGGCCTCGTCGTGGTCGCGGGTGCTCAGATCGGTCTCGCACGCGCTCAGGACGATCAGCGGGCCGTCCCGCTGTTCAGCGGGCTGCGGGCGGTCGAGCAGTTGGGTCACGGTCAGCCGGGCGGCGCCCTCGCCGCCGTCGGGGTCGGCGAGGTGCAGGGCCGACTCCGTCGGTCGCGGCCCCGCCATGCCGTGGGTGGCCAGGTGGACCATCGAGTGGTCCTGGGCGAGCAGGGCCAGCAACTGGTCGGGTGTACCGCGCGGCACCGAGCCGTCCGGGAGGGTGCCGAAGTCGCCGTACAGCCGCGCCCCCGGATAGAAGGCGTTGCGCAGCTGCAGGACCTCCGGCTCGGCGAACGTCAGGGTGAGGGTCGGGTCGGCCACCAGGGCGGGGGCGGAGACCGGGTCGCGCGGTGCGCGCCTGACCGTCCGCAGGAACTGGCTGCCGGAGGCCGCGTAACTGATCACCAGGGCCTGGCAGAGGTAGTCGTACGGCGCGTCCGCGGGGAAGCGGGCCGCGTGCCACGGGACGATCCCGAGGCGGCCGCAGGGGACCAGGACGACCCGGGGCGTACGGCGGCCGGGCTCGTCCGGCAGGTGCGTGCGCAACCCGGCGAGCACATGCTCGAACACCTCGTACGCCCAGTCGCACAGGTCGGACAGGGCCTCCTCCCAGGCCGCTTCCGCCTGCGCGTCGCCGGGGTTCCGGGAACGGGCCGAGGCGGCGTCCAGGTACCGCGCCAGGGGTCCGTTCTCCGCTTCGGTCAGCATGGGCAGGCCGCCCACGCCGATGCCGATCTCGGGGCCCACGGCCAGCACCATGCCCGGGGCGCCGTCACCGCCGGGGACCAGGTAGATCAGCGCGTCCGCGCCCGCCTCGCCGACGCCGTCCGCGAGTTCCCGCAGGGTGGGGGTGCCGAGCAGGCCTCCCCGCTCCCGGTAGCCGAGGGCCTCCAGGGCCTCACGGCGCAGGGTGCTGGGCAGCTCGGCGGGCAGCTCGCCGGTCTCCGAGGCGCCGGACGCCCGCCAGGCTTCGGCGAGCCGGGGATGCCCGCGCTCCTCCAGCAGCTCCGGTACGGCCCGGGAGGTGGCCGCCGCCTGCAGCACCAGCGCCCGGCCGAGCTCCAGGGCGGCGACCGCGTCGTCCACCCTCCCGTGGGCGGCGGCCCACAGGGCGGCGCGTACGCCGAGGGAGGCGCCGGTACGGGCGGTCGTCAGGCGGTGTTCGGCGCCGTGCTGGAGGAGGACGTCGGCGGCGAGGGTGGCCAGGGCCTCGTTCGCCGCGTCGGTGGCGGCGTCCGCGTCGGACTCGTTCTGCTCCCGGTGCCAGCGGGCGCGGTAGGACTCGGCGAGCGTCCACAGGGACTGGGCGGCGACGCGCGGTGCCCGGCCCTGCCGGATGTGCTCGCGGAGCCGTTCCAGCGTGGTGATGGTGGCATCGAGGTCCGCGGGGTCCTTGGTGACGGTGTAGCGCATGCCGAGGCGGTTCGCGGCGGAGTGCAGCCGGCCGGCGGGGGCGTCCGGCGGCGGCACGTCCCCGTCCGGGAGGATGGTGGTGTCGCCGTCGAGGTAGGCGCGCAGGCCCGCGACGTCGGGAACCATGGCGTCCAGCTCCTCCTGCCTGATCGGGAGGCTGCTGTTCCCCGCCGCGGTCCTGACGTCCTCGAAGTCCGTGAGGCCGCGCCGGAGCAGCTCCCGGTCCCCGGTGAACCAGCCGAGCGTGAGGCGGGCCATGGCGCGGGTGACGAGGGCCACTGCGCGGAAGTCGTGGTCCTCGGGGACGGTGTCGGCCAGGGCCTCGGCCCGGGGGAGCAGGTCGCCGAGCCGCTTCACGTCCTCGGCCTGCCCGGCCGTCCGGACGTCGGTCATCAGGCCCAGCGCGTCCGCCATGACCGCGAAGCCGTCCGCCAGGGGGACCGGCCTCTCCGACTGGCGCCGCAGGTAGTCGGTGACCGTCCCGGTGTGCGCGACACCGAGAGCCTGGTCCTGAAGCGTGCCGCCGGCGCCGTCGCTCAGGTTGAGCAGCATGGCCATCTGCCCTACGAGGGCGTCCTTGCCCGGCATGCCGTCCGGCAGCCCGTCCAGCGCCTCGCGCAGCCGCCCGAGCTGCTGGTTGAGGGCGGCGGGGTCGCCACCGCCGGCGTGGTCCAGGAAGTCCACGGACGTGGTCTGGACGGCCTGCCACGCGGCGATCAGCCGACGGAAGTCCTCGGGAGTACGGGGCACGGCCGGGGTACCGGCGTCGGCGGGGGACCCGTCCGAGGGGGCACTCGTGCGCGGGCCGGCACCGGACGCCGTGTCCGTGCCGCTCTTCGGGCTCGTGCCGTTCTTCGGGCTCGTGCCGTTCTTCGGGCCCGTGCCGCCGGTCATCGTCGTCAGCCAGGTCCCCGTCATCTGCCGCATCTGCTCGGTGCCGGGCAGACCGTCGTCGGGTATGAGGCTGTTGAGCAGGTCGGCCATCCCGTCGACCGAGGGACGGGCGTAGAGGTCCCGCACCTGCCGCAGCTGGCTCAAGGTTTCCGGCGGCAACGGGAGCTCGGCCGCGTCGTTCACCAGCTCCTGGAGCCGGGCCGCGAAGGCGGCCATCCCGCTCGGCCCCTCCCGCATGATCATGTCGAGCATGGCGGTCGCGTCCGGCTCCGGCGCGAGCCCGCCCAGCATCTCCTGCAGCGGCATCGCATGCGTCAGCAGGAACAGCGCGGCCCACCGCCGGTCTTCGACCGAGGCCGCGGCCCCGGTCCTCGTCGCCGGATCCCGTACGTCCCGCAGCAGACCGTGCGCCCGCTCCCGGTCCTCGGGCGTCCCGCCCCCGGCGGCATGCCGCAGGGTGAGGACACCGCCGAGCCATAAGCTCACCGAGCTGCGCAGCGGTGGGTCGTGGTCCAACAGGCCGGAGAGCGCGTCGAGTTCGGCGATCGAGTCGTCATGGGCACGGGAGGGCTTGACGACGGTGTCCGGCGCCGGCAGCAACGCCTTCGCCCGCCCGACGGCCTCACCGGCCCAGGCCCGCAACGCCTGGACGCCACCGGTCTCCTCTTCTTCCCCCACCGGCTCTCCTCCGTTCCGAGGGCACCAACAGCCCGTTGCCGTCTCCATGATGACGAGATCTCCGTCACAACGGCGCCCGATCACCGAGCTTTTCCGTCCGACGCCCGATCAACACCCGGAAACCACCCGGGATGTGCCCGGACCGGTGCCGGAGACGTCCGGACGGGGCGCTCCCGAAGCCCCCAGATCCGCCCGCATCCCCCGCCGCAGCTCCCGCAGCCGTTCCCACAGCGCGTCGATCTCCGCCCGGGCGGCGTCGAGCGAGTCGCCCGGGCGGGGTACGCCGTCGTCCAGGCGCCGGAGCCGGCCGTAGAGGGTGCCGAGCGCGTGGGTGACCTCGCCGGCCAGGACGAGTACGGGGTCGGGCAGCCGCATCTGGGCCTCCGCGTACACGTCCCGGTGCAGGTCCCGGGCCTCGGTGAGGCGCTGCCGCACCGCGCGCGGATCCTCCGTGCGGCCCAGGGCGTGCAGCTGGTCGGTGAGGGCGGCCAGATACTGCCGGGAGGCGGTGTTGAGGGCGACGTAACACGTACGACGCTCCTCGGCCTCCCGGGCCCGGGCCCGCGCCCGCTCGGTGCGCTCCCGCTCACGCTGCCGGCTGCGCTCGGCCGCGCGCTGGGTGAGCAGCGCCGACAGCAGGGTCCCGACCACCCCGACGACCGCCACGACCGGCGCACCCGCGCCACTGACGTCCACCGCCCTCACCCCCTGTGTCGCCGTCCCCCTCCAGCGAACCGCCACCCACCCCTCCGCGGAACCCCCCGCCCGACCCCCGCCCACCCTTCACCCGGCCCCCGCCCGAGCAGCGGGCGCGGCACCGGCCACGCTGCCTCCGGGCGTTGTGCCGGTCGCGGGGCCCGGCCTTCGCTGGGGTCCTGCCCGGGGGGCGGGTGTTGTGCCGGTCGCGGGGTCTGGTCTTGGCCGGGGTCCGGCGTGAGTGGTGGGTGCGGTGACGGGCCCATGGCCCGGGGTTTTGTCCGGGTCCTGCCCGGGGGGCGGGTGTTGTGCCGGTCGCGGGGTCTGGTCTTGGCCGGGGTCCGGCGTGAGTGGTGGGTGCGGTGACGGGCCCATGGCCG